>DATFPZ010000364.1:0-2316 GCA_035264545.1 Acidimicrobiia bacterium | reverse complement strand
GTGCAGACCCGGGTTCCCGACCACGACGTGATCGAGGCCGCGCTCGCCGCCGACCCGACGATCGTCGCCGACGCCGAGCGCGCCCGTCGGCGCATCCTCGGATTCCCGCCCTTCGGTGGGCTGGCGGAGGTGAGTGGCGCGGCCGAGGCCGTGGACGTCGCGTGTGCGGCGATGCGGGCAGTTCGCGCACTGCGCGTGCTGGGTCCCGTTCCCGTCGGGACGTCGTCTCGGGCGCTCGTCCAGGCGGAATCTGCCGACGGGCTCTGCGACGCGTTCGCCGAGGTCGATCTCACCCCGGCCCGCGAGCGAGGTCGCCTGCGCGTCGACGTCGATCCCCTCCGGGTGTGAGCGGCCGCGAAGGCTGAAGAAGGCGGCCGGTACACTCGACGCGGCGACGGCGACTTTGCCGCCCGGCGCCGCAAAGCCGGAGCTTGCGACGGCGACAAGGGAGATCATGGCGACGCATCCTGTCCGGCTCTTCGGGGATCCCGTGCTCAAGCAGCGTTCCCGCGAGGTCGAGGACCTCAACGGGAGCCTGGTGGGGCTGGCGGAGAGCATGTACGAGACGATGTACGAGGCGCTCGGCTTGGGCCTGGCCGCGCCCCAGATCGGTGTGCAGCGGCGCATCTTCACGTACGACACCGGTGAGGGCCCGCACACGATCATCAACCCCGAGATCGTCGAGTCCGCGGGGGAGTGGGTCTACAACGAAGGGTGCCTGTCGGTGCCCGGCGTGCACTTCGAGATCGTCCGCCCCAAGGTCGTCACGCTCCGAGGCATCGGGCTCGACGGGAACGACCTCGTGATCGAGGCCGACGAGGTCCTGGCGCGGCTGTTCCAACACGAGATCGACCACCTGGACGGCGTGCTGCTCCTGGATCGCCTCGAGCCGGACGAGCGCAAGCGCGCGCTGCGGGCGCTCCGCGAGCAGGACCTCGCGACCATCCCGCGGGGCGCCGGTCCGGCTCTCTGATCGCGGCGCGCCCACGGTGCGCCTCGTCTTCCTCGGCACGCCCGTCGACGCGGTCGCGCCGCTGCGAGCCCTCGTGGAAGCGGGCCACGAGGTCGCCCTCGTGCTGACCCAACCGGACCGGCGGCGCAGCCGCCGAGGCGGCGACGACCCGAGCCCAGTGAAGCAGGCCGCGACCGGGCTCGGGCTTCCGGTGCTGACACCCACGCGCGCCCGTGAGGCGATCGACGACGTCGCAGCCACGGGCGCGCAGCTCGGCGTGGTCGTCGGGTTCGGTCAGCTCCTGCCGCCCGCCTTCCTCGACACGCTGCCGCACGGATTCGTGAACCTCCACTACTCGCTGCTCCCGCGGTGGAGGGGCGCCGCCCCCGTCGAGCGCGCCATCCTCGCCGGCGACACCGAGACCGGCGTGTGCCTCATGCGCATCGAGGAGGGCCTGGACACGGGCGGTATCTACGCGTCCGTGTCGACTCCGATCGCGCCCGAGGAGACGGCGGGCGAGCTGCACGAGCGGCTCACCGAGCTCGGCACGCGTCTGCTCCTCGAGCATCTGCCGCTCGTGCCCGAGAGGGGACCGGTTCCGCAGGAAGGCGAGCCGACGTACGCCGAGAAGCTCGCGGTGGACGAGTTCCGGATCGACGGGTCGCGACCGGCAGTGGAAGTCGCGCGTGTCGTCCGCGCCGGGAACCCGCGGCCGGGCGCGTGGATGGTCGTCGAGGGGAAGCGCGTCAAGGTCTGGCGCGCCCTGGCGGAGGCGGGGGAAGGGGACCCCGGAGTCGTGCGCCGCCCGGGGGAGCTGGTGACCACGGCCGGCGTCCTGCGGATGGACGAGGTGCAACCGGAAGGCAAGCCACGCATGACCAGTCGAGCGTGGATGGCGGGCCTGCGCGAGCGCGCCCTCTCGGTGGAGACGGTCGAAGCGTCGTGACCAGCCGCGAGACGGCGTTCGCGGTGCTCCTACGCGTGGAGGACGGCGCGTACTCGAACGTCTTGCTCCCCGCCGTGTTGCGCGATTCCGCCCTCGACGCGCGTGACCGCGCCTTCGCTACCGACCTCGTGTACGGCACGCTCCGGCAGCAACGCGCGCTCGACTACCTCGTCGGGCTGGTGGCCGATCGCCCGGTCGAGGAGCTCGACCCCGCGACCAGGGTTGCGTTGCGACTCGGCGCGTACCAGCTGACCCGGAACGTGCCCGCCCACGCGGCCGTGGGCGAGACCGTCTCCGTCGCGCCCCGCCGAGCCCGCGGCTACGTGAACGCGGTGTTGCGGGCGCTGGCGGGCATCGGCCCTCAGTGGCCGTGGCCGGACGGCCAGGACATCGCCGCGCTCGCCGTGCGGCTGTCATA
>DATFPZ010000363.1:0-18289 GCA_035264545.1 Acidimicrobiia bacterium | reverse complement strand
AGGATCACGCCCTGGCTGCGGTCGCGAATCTCCCGGGGCGTGTCTGCCGGCAGTGAGCTGATGATCGTGCACGTCTCGCTGAGCCCGTACGCGGCGCGCGGGCTCCATGTGTCGTCGACGTGCACGCTCGGATGACGGCCGAAGCTGGTGAACGCCTCGCAGTGGCGGATCGCCGAGAGATCTACGCGCGCCCAATCGGGATGGTCCTCGAGCTCGGCAAGCTGGTGCGCCCACGCGTGCGGCGAGGTCACGTGCTCGCTCTCCAGGAGGTGCAGCGCCTCACCCGGATCGAAATGCTCCTGGAGCACGAGGCAGCCACCGGCGGCGAGGGTCGCGCCCATCACCATCACCAGGCCCGCCGACCAGAAGAAGGGGAAAGCGCTCCATACCCGGACGCTCGGGTCGAGCCGGAGCTGCTGCGCGAACCGCCAGCTCTGGATGGCCGGCCCCCGGTGCGGGTGCAGGACGCCCTTCGGCGCCGCCGTGGTGCCCGACGTATAGATGATGAGCGCGTGGTCGGCCGGTGTGATCTCGGCGGCGGACGCCTCCAACAGCTCCTCCGACACCACGTCACCGAGACGGATGAACTCGTCCCACGGCTCGACGGCGCCACGGCGCTCGTCCAACCCGAGCGCGACGACCCGGCGCAGGTGCGGGAACCGGCTGGACCGCAGCTCGCCCGGATCCGCGCCGGCGAGCTCGGGGCACAGCTCGACGAGCTGTTCGACGTACTCATGACCGAGCAGCCGCGTCTGCGTGAGCAGGAGCTTGGCGTCCGAGTGACGGAGGACGTAGTCCAGCTCCGGCGGCTCGAAGTACGTGTTCAGCGGCACGGCCACGGCGCCGGCGAGCGCGACGCCGTACAGCGCCGCGACCCACTCGGGTCGGTTCCCCATCAGGATCCCGACCCGGCTGTCCTTGCCCGCTCCGGTGCCGAGCACGGCGTGTGCCACGCGGCGCGCTTCGCGCTCGAGGTCCCGGTAGCTCCAGCGCACGACGCTGCCGTCGGGTTCGTGGAAGACCACCGCCTCGCGGTCTGCGTGCCGGCGCGTCACCTCGAGGAGGAAGCCGCTCAGGGTCAGCGCCCCGATCCCTACCTCGGTCTCGGGGGGCGGACCCCGGAAGGTGTTCATGCGGTCCTGCTCCGTCCGGCGAGCTACTCGGGCAGGTGCACCTCGACCGGTCCCTTCGCCATCACGGCGCCGTCCTGGGTGCTCATGACGACTTCGAGCGTGACGAGCGGGACGCCGAGCGTCTCGTCGTGGCGCTTGCCGGTGACCTCGGCGTCGAGGTACGTGACGTCGCCCTCGAAGGCCGGGAACCGGTACTGCACGTTCGAATGCCGCACGAAACCCTCGTGGCCGGCCCAGTACGCGACGTAGTCGAGCACCCAGGCGCCCATCGACGCGCCGTACCCGTAGCCGCGGGGCATTCCGATGAGCTGCGCGTGCTCCTTGTCGGCGTGCCCGCGCGACGGTCCGCGGTAGAGCCCGTCGGTCAGCGCCGGGTCTTCTTCACCGGCTTCGAGGTTGCGCTCCATCTCGGGGAGCCATCCCGCCTCCTGCAGGTGCTCGGGACCCTCCTGGTAGCTCGAGCCCCAGACGGTGAACGTGTACGAGCGCCATTCGGTCGCGAAGCTGGCGATGGTGTGCGGCCCGATCGCCCGGCGCGGCAGCGTCATGCCCTCGTCGACGTCACCCCATCGTGGCGTCTCGCCCTGGCGGTTCGAGCGAATCCACGCGAGGCGCATCTCCTCCACGTTGCCGAGCTGCTCCTCGGTCCACTCGGGGCGCGGTGCCGTCTGCTCGAAGAACCCGAGCCGGCGCGCCTCCTCGGCGAGATAGCGCACCGAGGTCGAGCGCTGCAGAGCGACGACCTCGCCCCGCTGGTTGCGGTAGAGCGTGTCACCCCGGGAGAACATCGTCGGGCCCGCGAACTTCGTGTCGGAGACCTTGTAGTCGTGGAAGCGCCGCTCCATGCGCAGCAAGTCGCCGGGGAGGATGCGCGGCCCGCCGAACCACCATTCGTCGCCGCCGAAGATCATGTGCGTGCCGGGGATGCTGCCCACGATGGCGGGGCCGGCGCCGTGGCCGACGTCGCAGCAGATCGTGAACGACTGCGGCGCGACGATGCGCCCGAACCTGGTCTGCGCCGCGAACACGTCGTCGTAGTGGAGCGGGTTCGCGTATTGCATGCCCTGCACCCAGCGGCGGATGTCGTTCACGGCGACCGGCTCTTTGAGCTGCCCACCGCCGACCGGCTGGCCGAGATGACGGTCGACGTCCGTCGTGTCCAGCGTGACCGGAGATTCCTCGACCTTGGCCATGTGTCCTGCTCCCCCTCGCGCGTCGCACCGGCCGCGCCGGCGCGCGCGCACTGTATGACACGACCGTCAGGTCGACCACCGGACGGCCGCAATCTGTAAGGATTGACCGAGGGCGCGACGGGTAGGGGGAGGTCGCGTGTTCGAGGTCATCGGTCTCAGCCTGGGGAGGCTGTCGGCAGACACCGTCCCCGCAGGAAAGCCGGTCAAGCTGGCCGGGCGCGGGACGATCCTCGCCTACGACATGCCGGGCCCCCGTGGCGCCCCCACACTGCTGCTGCTCCACGGCCTGGGCGCGTCCGGGCTCCTGAACTGGTTCCCGGCGTTCGGCCCCCTGAGCGAACGATTCCGCGTGGTGGCAATGGACATGCGCGGTCACGGCCGCGGCCTGCGACCAGGATCGCGGTACCGGCTCACCGACTGCGCCGACGACGCCATCGCGCTCATGGACGCGCTCGAGGTCGAGCGCTGCATTCCGGTCGGCTACTCGTTGGGGGGCCCCGTCGCGCAGTTGATGTGGCGCCACCATCGAGACCGCGTCGACGGCCTTGTCTTGTGCGCGACGAGTCGCAACTTCCGCGGCAAGCCGCACGAGCGGTGGGGATTCTGGAGCCTCTGGGGCGCCTTGACCGCCCTTCGCCTCGCCGACGCGTTGCCGTGGCCGCGCCGCTCGCCGCCCGTCGCCGTGCCTCCGCCCGCGCCGGAGGTGCTCGACGGCGTGCGGCTCCCGCAGTGGGCGATGCGCGAGATGCTTCGCTGCAACCCCGTCGCGATGATCGGTGCCGCGTACGCGCTCGGGCAGTTCACGTCGCACGAGTGGGTCGGCACGATCGACGTTCCCGCCGCCGTCGTCGTCACGCTGCGCGACCAACTCGTCTCCCCGTCGCGGCAGCGCAAGCTCGCGCAGGCGATTCCGGGCGCGACGATCCACCCCGCCGACACCGATCACGCCGCGTGCGTGCTCGGCGCACGATGCTTCGTCCCCGCGTTGGTCGAGGCGTGCGGTTCGGTCGCCGATCGCCTCGGCGGCGCCCGGCGTGTCGCCTGATCACTCCAGCGGGTAGAACACGACGACCCACCCGAACCAGGAGGGCTCATGGATCTCGACGGCGCCCGAGTGATTGTGACCGGCGCGTCCACCGGCATCGGGCGCGTCACCGCGCTGCGCCTCGCGGGACAGGGGGCGCGCGTTTGGGCCGCGGCGCGGGACGAGCGCCGTCTCGAATCGCTCGCGGCGGAGCATCCCGGGATCACCGCGGTACCCGCCGACGTGGCGGACGACGCCGACCGCGCCACGCTCGTCAAGCAGTGCGACCCGGTCGACGTGCTGGTGAACAACGCCGGCATCGGTTGGAAGGGCGTGGTCGAAGCCATGCCGCCCGACAAGGTTCGCGAGCTGTTCGACGTGAACGTGCTCGCCCTCATCGACCTCACCCAGCGGGTGCTGCCCGGGATGCTCGAGCGGCACCACGGGCACGTCGTCAACGTGGGATCCATCGCCGGGTACGTGTCCGCGCCGGGCGAGACCGTCTACTGCGCGACGAAGTTCGCCGTGCAGGGCTTCACCGACGGACTCCGCCGCGAGGTCGTGCGTCGCGGCGTGGACGTCACGCTGATCGCGCCCGGTCCGATCAAGACCGAGTTCATGGCCCGGATCCGCACCGGCGAGCCCGCCGGGGAGCCGGGTGCGCTCGACTACGGGCTGCCGCCGGAGTCGGTGGCGAAGGCGATCGAGCGCGCCCTCACGCGGACCCGGGTCCCTGGATACCGCACGATCACCGTGCCGCGGGTGGGCGGGTTCAGCCGGCTGGGCGCGGCACCCGGTCTCGCACGCGCCACCGACCTTGCCACCCGCGGCCGGGTGCGCAAGGCGCTGGCGGAGTCGAAGTAGGCACGCGATGCCCGTACGGCGACGTAAAGACGCGAAAGGCCCCTACTACCAGTGGGGCGACAGCGGGAAGAAGTACCGCTACGCGCCCGGGGACAAGGACAGCAGGGAGAAGGCCAAGCGGGGCGCGACCCGGCAGGGCCAGGCTGCGCATGCTCGCGGCTACCGCGGCTGATTCGCGCCGGCCTCGTTGTGCGCCGCGACGCCGTGGCCGCGCTCGCCCGCTTCGAGCAGCCGTGCGATCTCGTCGACCTCCTGGTCGACGGAATCCGCGAACCACTGGCCGCCAATGCGGTCGTACAGCCAGCCAAGCGGCCCCCGGCCGAAGTCCATCTCCTCGACGTGGTGGATGCGGGTGCCGCCCTCGACCTCATCGATCTCGAACCAGGCGTGGAGGTGTTGCGGGACACCGTGCTCGAGCCTGACGTCGATGCGGTGCGGCGCCTCCCACCGGTATCGGGTGACCACCGAGCCCGGGAACTTCCCGAGGAACCGGCCGTCCTCGCGGGCGATCATCCCGTCGGCGGTGTCGCCGAGCTTGGTGACCCACACCATCTTGGTGTCAGCCTTCGTGTACTGGGCAGGGTCGAGGACGAAGTCGAACGCCTCTTGCGGCGTGACCCCTCGCGCGATCGCCGTGCCTTCGCCTCGGATCATCACCGTCGAAAGTAGTTCAGTCCCCCGCGTGTCGGTACAGCTCTGCCATCGCGATGAGGCGGGAGTCAGCCAGCCCGGCCGTGCGGTCCTTCGACACGTCCTGGTACTTCGGGCTCGACGTCATCTCGAGGAATGCCCGACGCGACGGGTACTCGACGAGGATCACCGCGTCCCAGGCGTCGGCGTCCCCGCCGATCACGACCGAGTCGGCCCGCCCCTGCCACAAGACCCGACCCCCAACTTTCTCGAGCATCGGGCGCACACGATCGCCATAGCGCGCGTACGAGTCGCGCCCGGACCCGCCCTCTCCGCCGTTCTCGCTGCCGGACGGCTCCGCGAACTTGAGCAGGTTCAACATCACGACGGGTGTCTCGACGTCGCTGTCGAGGAGCGCCTGGATCTGGTCCTTGGTCGGTGCGATCGGCATCGCGGGCCCTTCCTTCTCTTCTATGCGGGGCGGGCGACGGGGAGCTTCGGCTCACGCCCGGCGGGCAGGCTGTCGTAGAGATCGGCGACGAGGTCCGATCGCACCGACCGGTACCCGGGGTCGTCCCAGAGGTTGCGGAACTGGTGCGGGTCTTCGTCGACCCGGTACAGCTCGCCCTCGGTGCCGTCGTAAGCGACGGAGCTGCGCGGCCCGCCGTCGGCCAACCCGAGGCGCCGGGCGATCGGCTCGGGGAGAAGACCGAGGAAGTCCTCGAGGCCGTTCGCCTCCCCGACGGTGCTCGCCTCGTACGCGGTACACAACCACCCGTCGCGGTAGATGGAGCGCATGTGCATCCCGTAGCCGGGGAATTGGCTGTCCCACTCGCACAACGCCCGCTGGCGAGCGGAACCGCGCGCCGTCGGCAGCGGCGCGCCCTGCATCGACGCCGCCGGGTCGACCCCCGCGATGGCGCAGAACGTGGGCGCGAGGTCGACGTGCCCGACCGGCTCGGCGACCTCGGCGGGCGCGACACCCGCCGACGGGGCCGGGCGCCACACGAACGGCACCCGCATCAGCGCGTCGGTGTGGAACGGCCCCTTGAACAGGAGCCCGTAGTCGCCCTGGAGCTCGCCGTGGTCGGTGGTGAAGAAGACGTCGGTGTCGGCGGTCCATCCCCTCCGGTCGACGGTATCGAGCACGCGACCGCACGCCTCGTCGATGAGCTCGTTCATCACGTGCGTCAGCGCGTTGACCTCGCGCAGTTGGTCGTCCTCGAGGGTGGAGGGCACGAAACGGGCCGGTCCCCCCTCGACGTTGTGCCACGTGCCCTCGTAGAACCCGAGCCAATGCGGAGGCTTCTGCGCCAGCACATCGCGGATGGCGTCGGGCGAGCCGGGATGGCCGGGCGGGAGGTCGAGGTCCTGCCACGGCACGCGCTTGCGCTCGGCCGCGGGCGGATCCCACGGGTGATGAGGGTCGGGAAAGCTCATCCACACGAACCAGTCGTCGGCGTCCGCGAGCGAGTCCAGAAACGCGATCGTGCGGTCGGCGACCCAGTCGGTGTGGTAGAGGTCGCGCGGGATCGGGTTGATCTTCGTCTCGGGGGCGCCGGTGTCACCGCCGCCCTCGGCCTGGAGCAGCGCGGCGAAGCCGTCGACCTGGTCGGGATGGTGCTCGAGGAGCCACGTCCCGTAGTGCTGGAAGCCGCGGCCCGCGATCGTCGGCGCGTGCATGGCCAGCTCGGCGTGCTCGAAGCCGCGCAGCGGGCCGGTCGAGCCCTCCTGCGCCATCGCGTTCTCCGGGAACGTGAACATCGGGTCGAAGCCGGGGTCGAAGTGCGCCTTGCCGAGCAGCGCCGTGCGGTACCCGGCCTGCTCGGCGAGATGGGCGGCGACGCTGGGCGCGTCGTGCGGCAGCTGCACACCGTTGGCGAACACTCCGTGCGTCCGCACGTACTGACCCGTCAGCATGGTCGAGCGGGCCGGCATGCACACCGTGTTCTGGTTGTACGCACGCCGGTAGTTGATGCCGTCGGCAGCGAGGCGATCGACGACGGGCGTGCGCGCGATCTCGTTGCCGTTGCACCCCAGCGCGTCATAGCGCTGCTGGTCGGTGGTGATGAACAGGATCTTCCGTCCCATGGGGAACCCTTCCGGTCAGGCCGCTCGGTCGCCAGAGCGCGCGAGCGTCCGCTCGCACGCCCGCAACTCGGCGATGAGCTTGGTGCGCGTCGACGGGGTGGCAACGCCGAGCAACGACACCCGCAGCGCGTAGTCGGCTTCGGCACGGAACCCGGCCGCGTTCATCTCGCCCGCCGCCCAGCGCCGGATGACGCCGTTGACTGCCAGCGTGACGTGCAAGCCGAGCACGTGCGGGTCGAGGTCGTCCCGCAGCAAGCCGGAGGTCATCGCGTCGCGGATCGAATCCTCGTACAGCGCGATCGTGCGGCGCCGGATCGGGACTCCGCGCGTCCCGGCGGCGGGGTCGTGCACGGCCTGGACGAGGGCGCGGTACAGAGTGGGGCGGGCGACGAAGTGATCGACGACTCCGGCGACCAGCGCGCGCGCCCGGTCGAGCGGGTCCCGGGACGCGACGGCCGCCAGCTGCGCGCCGAGGTCCTCGAGCCCGGACCGCAGCAACGCGACGAGCACGTCCTCCTTCGACCCGATGAGGTTGTAGACGGTGGCGTAGCTCACACCCGCGGCCTCCGACAGGCGGCGCATCGTGAGGCCGTCGAGCCCGTCTGCTTCGACGAGTTGCGCGGCCGCGTCGAGGATCCGGCGCCGGCGCCGCTCCTTGCCTTGCTCCCGGCGCCCGTGCTCCTGCACGCCCTGCTCCGTCAAAGTCATATCAGAGTATAAGTTTGGCCCGCGGCGCCCCCGCGCGCAAGGGAGGACCACTTCAGCCGGGACCTAGGCTCGGCGAACGTGGCGCCGGCGAGGCTCGACTGGCTGGGATGCGCGACCTTCCGCCTGACCGTCGCCGACCTCGTCGTCTTCCTCGACGCGTACATCGACCGGGTGCCCTCGGCGCTGCCCGTCGGCCTCACGACTGGGGACGTCGATCGCGCCGACTGGATCGTCGTCGGCCATTCGCACTTCGACCATCTCTGGGGCGCCGAGACGATCGCCCGGAACGCGGGCGCGACGATCCTCGGCTCGTACGAGACCGTGCGCGTCATGGAGGAGCAGGGCGTCCCGCGCGAGCAGCTGCTGCCCGTCGCCGGTGGTGAACGCGTCCGGCTCGCGCCGGACCTGACCGTCACCGCGTTCCCCAGTCAGCACTCGTGCGTGTGGTCCCAGACGAAGATGACGGACGCCGACGAGGTCTGCATCGGCGACCTCGGGCTCACCTACCAGGAGCAACAGGAACGGTTCGCGGCGCTCGCCGAATGGTTCGGTTCGCTCGACCCGGAAGTGCAGGCGCACGTCGGCGCCAGCTACCAGGGCGCCCGCGGCGACGGCGGCGCGCTCGTGTTTCTCTTCGAGACACCCGCCGGCTCGCTCTTCTATCAAGACACGTCGGGGCACTGGTCCGGCATCCTGCGCGACCTCAGGCCCGACATCGCGATCCTCGCCGCCGCCGGGCGTGGCAACGTCGACGGCGAGCCGGTGCAGGGATCGCTGGCCGGGTTCGTCGCCCGCCAAGCCGAGCTCCTGCGCCCGCAGCGAGTCGTCCTGAGCCACCACGACGACTGGCTGCCCGGGTTCTCGAACGCGATCGACACGAAGCCGATCCGGGACGAGCTCGCGCGCCAGAGCCCGCGCGCCGAGCTGGTCGAGATGGGCTACCTCGAGGGCTACCGGTTGTTCGACGGCGTGTAGCCGGCGACGAGGCCGAGCGGGCCGCGCGCCCGGTCACGCTGACGCTGCTGCCGGTACGCGAGCTTGCCGGCTCGGATCGCCGCCCGGCTCGCGCGGACCGTCTCGTCGAGGTGGTCGCCCACCTGGCAGAGCACACGGTCGAGCTCGCCGACGGCGTCGTTGAAGTGCCCCGCCGCCGCGGCGAGCACGTCCCGGTACGACGGGCGCAGCAGGACGACGTTGGCATGGCGGGGAAGGGATCGGGTTTTGCTCATCTGGTCGCCCTCGCAAGCTCGGGCTCCTGCGGCGACGGTCGGCAACTCCGCCGCCGCTGCGAGCCACCTCACCGAGATTGGATACTCCACGGTATCTCCCCGCTATGCTGACGTCGGCGTCAGGTAGGGGGCGCGCCCGTCGAGCTGGGAGGGACGCCATGTCCGAGACGGAAGCCGTACCCGACACGCCCGAGCTGCCCGAAGGGCAATTCGATCTCGACCCGGCCGACCCGCAGTCGATCTACAACATGCTGCGCGAGCACTCGCCGATCCTGCGCACGGAGCAAGGCGGCACGATGATCGCCCGCCACGAGGACGTCGAGTTCGCGTTGCGGCACGCCGAGCTGTTCTCGTCCGACATGGACGCGATCTCGATCGGCAACGTGCGGCCGCTCATCCCGCTCCAGATCAACCCGCCCGAGCACGTGAAGTACCGGCGGCTGCTGGACCCGCTGTTCGCGCCGAAGCAGGTCGCGCTGCTCGAGAACGACGTCCGCAAGCTCAGCAACCAGCTGATCGACGACTTCATCGACACGGGCGAATGCGAGTTCAATGGCGCGTTCGCGATCCCGCTGCCGTGCACGGTGTTCCTCCGGCTCCTCGGTCTCCCGCTCGAGGACCTCGACCTCTTTCTGCAGTTCAAGAACAACATCATTCGACCCGAGACCAGGGACCAGGAGGAGTACGAGAAGATCCAGGCCGAGACGGGTCAGCAGATCTACGCGTACTTCGACAAGGTTCTCGACGAGCGCGAGCGACAGCCACGCGACGACATGCTGACCGGGTTCCTCGAGGCAGACGTCGACGGGAATCGCCTGACGCGAGAGGACATCCTCGACATCTGTTACCTGTTCCTGCTCGCGGGGCTCGACACCGTGACCGCGTCGGTGGGTTGCATGGTGTCGTACCTCGCGCAGCACCCCGAGCAGCGGCAACGCCTCGTCGACGACCCGTCGCAGATCCCGGGCGCGGTCGAGGAGCTGCTGCGATGGGAGACGCCGGTGCCGGGTGTGCCGCGGGTGGTGGCGGAGGACGTCGAGCTCGGCGGCGAGCACCTGGAACCCGGCGAGCGCGTCACGGTGCTGCTCGGCTCGGCGAACATCGACGAACACGGGTTCCCGGAGCCGGAGAACGTCGACTTCGAGCGCCCCGCCAACCGCCACCTTGCGTTCGGCGGCGGCGTGCACCGCTGCCTCGGCTCGCACCTGGCCCGCCTCGAGCTACGGGTCGCGCTCGAGCAGCTCCACGAGCGCATCCCCGACTACTCGATCAAGCCCGGCGAGGAGCCGCAGTACACGATGGGCATCCGAGCGGTCGAGCACTTGCCGCTCGTGTTCAAGCCGCCATCCTCGTGATGAAGGTACGCGTCGACACCGATCTCTGCGTTGGCCACGGTCGCTGCTACGCGCTCGCGCCGGACGTCTTCGACGCCGACGACCGCGGCCACTGCCTCATCCCGAACGAGGACGTGCCGCCCGAGCTCGAGGAGAAGGCCCGCACCGGCGAGCAGAACTGCCCCGAGCACGCGATCTCCATCGAGGAGTGATGCGTATCTGAAGTGCGCCTGGCGCAGTTGAGGTACGCATCGGGCGTGCCGCGGCATAGCCTGACGGCCATGACCACGGACGCGACCGCAATCCCGATCACGGGCGACGCCGAGGCCGACCGGTTGTTGGTCGAGAACCCGCTCGCGCTGCTCATCGGGATGCTCATGGACCAGCAAGTCCCGATGGGGTGGGCGTTCCGGGGGCCATTCACGTTGCGGGAGCGGCTCGGCGGATCGCTCGACGCCGAGACGATCGCGGCGATGGGGCCCGACAAGATCGAGGCGATCTTCCGCGACAAGCCCGCCATGCACCGCTACCCCGGCTCGATGGGCAAGCGCACCCACGCACTGTGCGCGTACGTCGTCGAGCACTACGGGGGCGACGCCGGCGCCATCTGGCGCGACGCGCCCTCGGGCCAGGAGATCTACCGCCGACTGCGGGAGCTGCCGGGTTACGGGGAGGAGAAGTCGAAGATCTTCCTCGCCATCCTGGGCAAGCGGTTGGGTCAGGCCGCGGCGGGCTGGGAAGAGGCGGCCGCGCCGTTCTCGGACGCGACCCCGCGGTCGGTTGCGGACGTCGACTCCCCCGAGTCCCTGGCGCGCGTGCGCGAGTTCAAGCAGGCTCGGAAGGCGGAGAAGAAGGGGAAGGCCGACTGACCGGGCGGCCACGCGGCCGCACGAGCACCAGCCACAGCACGAGGCCTCCGACCGAGTTCACCGCGATCACCAGCATCGACGCGTCGAACCCTTCGACCGTGCCCTGCTGCGCGCCGGAGATGAACGCCTGTCGCTGGTTCCCCCCGAGCCCGTTCGCGGAACTGCTGATCGCGCTGGGTGAGCCCGTCAGCACCTGGTCGAGCTGCTCCTCCTCGGGGCGGTTCACCCCGGCGGCGTCGAGCCGACGGTTCAGCTCGGCGATGCCCACGCTGCTGAAGACGAGGCTGCCGACCGCCACGACGAGCGACGCGCCCACGTACCGGAAGATGTTGAGGATGCCCGACGCCTCGCCCGCCTCCTCGGGCGGGACGTGCTGGAGGCCGGCGGCGGACGGGGTCGAGAACGTCATGCCGACGCCCAGCCCGGCGATCAGCGTCGGGGCCCAGAGCCCGCTGAACGTCGTGGTCACGCCGGTGGGATAGAGAAGGAGACAGCCGACCGCGATGAGCCCGAGGCCCAAGGCGACGGGCAGACGGGCGCCGATCCGGTCGGCGAGCCGGCCCGAGACGAGCGAGGCCACGAAGATGCCCATGCCGAACGGCAGCAACGCGAAACCGGCGAGCAGCGCGGAGTAGTCGAGCAGCACCGACGACTGGGCATAGAGATTGAAGAAGTAGAGGATCCCGATCAGGCCGACGGCGTTGACAAAGGTGCCGACATTGCCCGCGGTGAAGACCGCGTCGCGCAAGAGGCGAAGGTGCACCAGCGGACCATGCACACGCAGCTCGACGAGCACGAACGCGGTGAGCGTCAGCGCGGCGACGGTGAAGAGCGCCAGCAGCAGGGGCGACGTCCAGCCCCAACGACTTCCCTGCTGGAGGGCGAGGATCGCGGTGAAGAGACCGAGAGCGAGCAGCACGATGCCGGCGACGTCGAACCGCACGCCGCGCTTGCCACCCGGGAGCCCGCGCAGCATGGGACGGGCGAGCACCAGCGCGATCACCGCGACCGGGACGTTGCTCCACCACACCCATCGCCAGTTGAGGGCGTCCGTGAAGAAGCCGCCGATGAGCGGGCCGACGGCGAACGCGACCCCGCCGATCGCGCCCCAGATGCCGAGCACGAGGCCCTGCTTCTCTTTCGGGAACGCGTCGTGCAGGATCGCCATGGTCGCCGGCATCAAGATGGCTGCGCCCGCGCCTTGGAGGGCGCGTCCGCCGATGAGCTGCGCCGCCGAGCCCGAGCTCGCCACGACGATGGCCGCAAGGGTGTAGACGGCGATCCCGACGACGAAGATGCGCTTGCGGCCGAGGACGTCGCCGAGCTGTCCGCCCAGGACCACGAAGGCGGCGACCGCGAGCAGGTAGGCGTTGAGCGCCCATCCGAGCGTCGTGGACGAGATCGTGAGGTCGTCGGCGATGGCGCTGACGGCGGTGTTGATAGCGGTCGTGTTCACCGCGATCAGGAACAGCGCCAGGCACGCGGTGACGAGCGCGCCCCAAGGGTGCGGCGGCGCCACGAAGGTCGCCGCCGGTTCGAGCTGCTCCCGGTGGCGGGCGCCGTGGTAGACGGCGGCGTCCGCCACGACTGTCTGCTGCGTCTCGACTGGCGAACGCTACCCCGGGCACCGAGATGTAACCGGGAGGTCATCGGCATGACCCCAATGCCGTCCCCGGTGGTGCATATTGGATGGGTGGATCCTGGGACCGCATACCTCGAGCACCTCACCGAGGCCGACCTGTCGCTCCTCGGGCCGGTGGTCGACTCGCCGCCGGCCGAGGAGGCCTCCACGTACCTCCGGGCACACCCCGACCTCGTCGAAGCGGCCCTCGGCTCACAGGCCGCCTTCGAGCTCGTGCTCGGCGGGGAGGTCGACGACGAGCTGCTCGTGCACGCGTCGCCGTTCCTCGTCTTCGCCGTGGCCGTGCACCGCACGGTCGACGAGCTCGGGCGTACCACGTTCGTCGAGGAGCGGGTCACGCCCCGCATGCGCGTCCCCGTGTTCGACGCCGAGCAGCTGCGCGAGTTCGGCGTCGACCCCGCCCGCCGCTACTTCATGGTCGAGCACCTCACTTCGTACACGAGGGTGATGAGCGGTCCCGTGTGGACCCAACGCCGGGGTCGCTGGCGCCGGCAGCGGTTCAGCGAGCTGGACGCGGCGCGGCTGGCGGCCATGCTCGACGGCGTCCCCGAGTCCGACCGACCGGGCATCTACCGCCGCCTCGGCGACCTCGCGCTCTTCCTCACCGGGGTGTTCCCCGACCACTCCGCCGCCCGCGCTGTGCATCCGATCGAGCTCGAACGGCTGCTGCGGTCACTGCCGGTCGCTGGCGAATCACGTCCGACACTGGAAGAAGTCGAGCAGCTGGCCGGTGAACGGGGCGCGGCCGGCTTGTTGGAGTGGCTCGGGCCCCGGTGGTATCGCGCCGCCGCCGAGCGCACACCGGTCGCCGGCCTCGGCCGCTTCCTCGGCGACCTGGCGACACGTTTCGACCAGGCGCGCCGGTTCCTCAATCACCTCACTGACCAGTACCTGTTCCCCGTCCGGAACCGGTGGTTCCCCGCAGGCCAGTAGCCGTCACGGCGGCGTGACGACCGGGGGCGCGGCCGGATCGTGACCGAGCACCACGATGAGGGTGCGCTCGAGCAGATCGGCGAGCCCCTTCCGTAGCTCCTGGGTGCCGGCGTCGGCCCACAGGGTGAAGTCGGCGGCGGGGACGTCCTGCCAGCCCAGCGCCTTCAGCTTGTCCACGGCCACGCTCCCCAGCTCGCGGTGACGACCGAGGTACTCGTCGCCGACGGCCTCGCAGAGCAACGCGCTCTCCCCCTCGACGCGGCTCACCTGGACCCACAGATTCGAGTCCCGGGCCGAGTGCAGGACGAGCGCGTCGTCGCGGCCGCCGGCGACCCGCTCGACGGCATCGAGGATGACGGCGTTCGCGTCCATGCGCCCGTCACTCCAACGCTTCGAGCACGGCGCCGAGGCTTGCGAGGCTGGCGAGGTTGTGTCCTGACACGAGCAGGTCGATGTGCGGTAAGGCGGCGCGCATGCCCCGAGTCGCGGGCTCGTACGCCGGACCCGCCTTCAGTGGGTTGACCCAGATGACGCGGAACGCAAGCCGGGCGAGCCGGGCCATCGCGGCGGCGAGCACGTCGGGGTCGCCGCGCTCGAGACCGTCGGAGCACACGACCACCACCCCGCCTCGGAATCCCCCGCGCCACGCCCACGTTCGGAGGTACTCACGCATCGACTCGCCGATCCGCGTCCCGCCCTGCCAGTCGACGACGGTCTCGGCGGCACGGCGCAACGCCTCGTCCGGATCACGACGCGCGAGCGCACCCGAAACCCGAGTCAGGCGCGTCCCGAAGCAGAAAACCTCGACACGGCTCGGGCCCCGCGCGACCGCGTACGCGAACTGGAGCAGCGCACGCGAATAGGAGGACATCGACCCCGAAACGTCGAGCAGGAGGACGAGCGCACGCGCTCGCACCCGCGCCCGCCGTCGTGGGATCCGGAGGTCGGCGCCGCCGCGGCGGACGTGCGTGCGCAGGGCGCGCCGCAAGTCCGGACGAACCCCCTTCCTCGCCCGCTCCGTGCGCCGTGTCTTCCGCTTCGGCGGGGCGACCACGAGCCCTGCCATCAGGCGACCGATGGCGGCGAGCTCGTCGGGATCGCAGTCGGCGAAGTCCTTGTCGCGCAGGAGCTCGACTTCGGAGGCCACCTGCCCGACGCCGTCCGCATGCGGGAGACGCTCGCTGCCGGTCACGGGGGCGAGCGCGTCGGCACGCGCCTGGTTCGCATCCACGGCCGGCGCGTCGTCACTGGCGACGACGTGGCGCGGGCCGTCGTTCCCGAGGAAGTAGCGGGCGAACGCGTTGTCGTAGACAGCGAGATCGTCGTGGCGCGAGACGAGACAGGCGCGCCCCGACCAGTAGAGGTCGCGCAGATCGGTCGGGTCGAGGCGAGAGAGTCCCTGGCAGAAGGAGAGCACCTGGCCCGTCCCGACCGGGAGGCCGGCGGCGCGCAGCTCCCGTCCGAACCCGGCGAGTGCCGGTAGCACGTCCGTGACGCCGCCGTCGGCCTCAGTCACCGGCGAGGATCCGCCCGAGGTCGTCGCGGATCCGCACGAGGTCGTCGTGGTCCTTGACGACGGTCCCGAGCGTCACGTCGACCGCGTCGCGTTCGAGACGCGTTGAGCCCAGGAACGCGAGAGCCTTGGCCCACTCGATGGTCTCGGCGACGCCGGGTCGCTTCACGAGGTCGAGGGTGCGGATGCGGTCGACGGCGGCCGCCACACGGCGGGCGAGGTCGGCAGGAACAGTGGGCGCGCGCACCGCGAGGATCTCCACCTCGCGGTCGAGCGCCGGGTAGTCGATCCAGTGGTAGAGGCACCGCCGCTTGAGGGCGTCGTGCAGCTCCCGGGTCCGGTTGGACGTCAGCACGACCGCGGGCGGGCGCTCCGCCCGGATGGTCCCCAGCTCGGGGATGGTGACCTGGAAGTCGGAGAGCATCTCGAGGAGGAAAGCCTCGAACTCGTCGTCAGCCCGGTCGATCTCGTCGATCAGCAGCACGGCGCGGTCGCCGGCGCGCACTGCTTGGAGCAGCGGACGCTCGACGAGGAAACGCGGCCCGAAGATCTCGTCGGCCGCGTCTTCGCGGAGCTCTCGTCCCTCTTGGAGCAGACGGACATAAAGCAGCTGGCGCGTGTAGTCCCACTCGTACAGCGCCTGGTGGGCGTCGATGCCCTCATAGCACTGGAGACGCACGAGCTCGGCGCCGAGCGCGGGTGCGAGGGCCTTGGCAACCTCGGTCTTGCCCACGCCGGCCTCGCCCTCGAGTAGCAGCGGCTGACCGAGCGAGAGTGAGAGAAAGATCGCGGTGCTGAGGCCGCGGTCGGCGAGATACGCCTGCTCACCGAGACGCGTCGACAGCTCCTCGACCGATCGCGGACGCGCGGGGTGATCGTCGGCTTCGATGCTCACCGCATCAGTTTCGCTCACCGAACCGGACTATGCCGGTGTGAGGTAGTCCTCGAGTGGAGCGGGTTAGAGGCCGGCGGCCCGGGCGGCATCGAGCGCAACTTCCAAGTTCTGGCGAAGGTCGGGTCGGAAGTGCATGAGGATGATGTCGCCGGGTTGGAGCGGGCCGCCCCCCTGCACGTCGAGACGGCCGTCGTTCATGGTGGCGCGCCACGTGACGACGGCGCGGATGCCGCAGCGGGGGGCGGCGGCGGGTGCTACGCGCGAATCCGTCGAACGTTCATGGGGAACCAGTCGAGCGCGTCTCAGAGGTACGGTGGAATTCGGCCCGGGCCCCCGTAGCTCAGGGGATAGAGCGTCGGTTTCCTAAACCGTGCGTCGCAGGTTCGAATCCTGCCGGGGGCGCCGCAAAATATCTGGTCAGAGAGCCATTTCCTGACCAACCCTCCCGGGCGAATAGTCCACGCTGAGCCGTCGGTGTGTTCGCCGAGTGTGTTCGCCGAGCCGAGCCGAGTCCGATCAGGCGGTGAAGCGGACCGGCAGCGCGTTCGGCGATCGGAAGACGCTGCCAACGATCTTGGGTGGGGGCGCTTCGGGGTCGAGGCGAAGGTCGTGTAGGCGTTCGAGTATTGCGTTGAGCGCGACGCGCGTCTCCATTCGGGCGAGGTGCATGCCGAGGCACATATGTGGCCCCGATCCGAACGACATGTGCGGCGCCGCCGGGCGGTGGATGTCGAAGCGGTCGGGCTCGGCGTAATGCCGCTCGTCGCGGTTCGCGGATCCGATGAAGACGTTGAGTTCTCGGCCAGCGGGGATCGCGACGCCACCCAATCGGGCATCCCGGACGCACCGGCGCGGAACCATCAAGAGCGGTGTCTCCCAGCGCAGCCCTTCTTCGATCGCGGAGGCACGCAGATCAGGATTCTGTACGACCTGGTCGAGCTGGTCGGGATGCGTGAGCAGTGCGAACAGCAGGTTGCCGAGCGAACGATAGGTGGTCTCGATCCCGGCGGGGAGCAGCAGGACAAGGAAAGCGAAGATGTCGTCGTCGGTGAGGCGCTGCTCGTCGACCTCGGTCTGGACGAGTTCACTGATGAGATCGTCTCGCGGCTGAGCGCGGCGGTCGGCAGCACATTCAGCGAAGTACGCGCGCAGAGCGTTCCACGCGGCGACGCCTCGGTCCCAGTTGACGATCATGCTGATCAGCTCGATCGACCAGCGTTGGAACTGCTGGGAGTCGCGTTCGGGGAGTCCGAGGATGCGCGCGATCACGCGCACTGGAAACGCGAACGTCAGCCGGCGGACGAGATCCGCACGACCGAGCGACGCGACCGAGTCGATCAGTTCGTCGACGACACGTCGGACGAGCTCGTGCTCCCACCGTGCCAGAAGCTTGGGACGGAACGCCGGTGCGACGAGCGCCCGAAACGCTCTGTGTTCGGGTTCGTCCATCGCGATCATCGCGTGCTCGAGCACCGGACCCATGACGTCGGCGAGCACCATGGACGAATAGGTCTCGTGGTCGCGCAGGACCGCCATCACCTCGTCGTGACCGAGCACACTGAACGACGGGTCGTAGTCCTTGTCGACGGTCCCTACATCGTCGGGGAGTGGCCAGTCGAGCTGCACCGGGCCCTTGCGGCGGGCGGCACCAAGATGTGGATACGGATTTTCGGCGGTGCCGAGCTGGATCGTGTCGGGGAGCTCAAACGGATCAAAACCGGCCGCCTCGGCATCGAGCTGGGCGCTCACTTCAGCTCGCCCCTTCGACCCCTGCACGTCCGCTGGCCGAGCGAAGTAGATACCATGCCGTAGGTTGCATACCAATTAGTATTCGCAATCGGTGAAAGTATGTCAAGCGTGCTGGAGGCGCGGTGACGACGTTCGAGCCTCTTACACCCGAGCGGCGGCGGGCCATGACCCGCCAGCACCTGCTCGAGGCGGCAGCCATGGTGTTCGCCCGCGACGGCTTCCAGGCGTCGTCCCTGGACGACATCGCCGCCACGGCCGGGTTCACCAAGGGCGCCGTGTACTCGAACTTCAAGAGCAAGGACGACTTGTTCCTTGCCGTGCTCGACGACCGCTTCGAGCGCGGCCGCGCAGCCATCCGAGGCGTACTCGACACGCCCGAGGCCCGCTCGCCAGAGAAGTGGAAGCCGTTGGTGGCCAGCGCGGTCCGGGAATCGCTGTGGGACGACAACTGGACGATGCTGTTTCTGGAGTTCGTGCTCTAC
>DATFPZ010000362.1:0-15882 GCA_035264545.1 Acidimicrobiia bacterium | reverse complement strand
ATGTCGGCCACGATCGAGGGCGAGACCGTCATCTGCCACATCTGCGGCGACATCATGCAGCGGGCAGGCAGCTGTTACGCCTGCCCCAGCTGCGGCACCACCAGCGGCTGCTCGTAACGCTCGGGGATCCGCCCGAGGTCAGCCTCGGCTGAGCGAGAAGACCTCGACGGGGGTGGCGAAGCCCTTGAGGGCGCGGCGGCCGGCGGGCTCGAAGGCGAAGGCGTGGTCGACGTCTTCCTTCTCGGCCAGGCGCTTGGCGTCCGCCGAGACGAGGATCTCCCTCGGGACGGCGATGTCAGCGAGGCGGGCGGCGAGGTTCACCTCGACGCCGTAGTAGTCGCCGTCGCGGGTGAGCAGGTCGCCGGTGGCGAGGCCGCCGCGCGGGGTGACGGTGGCGTCGTGCTCGCGGAACGCGTCCATGAGCGACAGCGCGATCTCGCAGGCGGCCTCGGCTTCGAGCACGACGAACATGATCTCGTCGCCGATGTGCTTCACGAGCTGCCCGCCGTGCTCGGCGACGGTCTCGAACGATCGGTCCTCGAACTGGTCGAGCAGGTTCCACAGACCCGCGGGCGTCAGCTCCTGCGAGAGTGAGCTGAAGCCCACGAGGTCGACGAACCCGACGGCGAGTCGTGACGTCGTGTAGTCACCGGTGTACAAGCGCGCCGCCCGTCCCCGGTTGATCACGTCCCGCAGATGGCGCGAGAACAGGCGGGGGAAGCCCTCGGCGAGGTGGCGAACGCCCTCGATCGAGACTGCCTGCGCCCGAGCGTGGGCGATCACCGGCGCATCGTCGGCGACCAGCGGCTCCTCGACGGTTGCGATGTACGCCGCGACCGACGCGTCCGCGATACGGCGAATCGAGCTCCCGACGACTCGAAGCAGCCGCAGCGCCGCGTCCTCGTCGCCGAACAGCTTGAACATCTCGGCCCCGCCGGTCGCGGCGATCACGTCCTCCGTCGAGTACGAGCCGTCGCGCAGACCAAGGGCGCGCAGGACCCGAACGAGCTGCTCGGGCGTGAGCCCGGAACGCTCGGCGAGCTCGTCGGCCGTCAGGTCGTCGCGGGTGGCGAGCAACGTCTCGGTCGTGACCTCCCAGAGGCCTTCCTCACGGATGGCGTCGGCGACGGCGTTGGGATCGACGCCCTGCTCCTCGAGGAACGCGACGAGCTGGCGCTCGGTTTCCGCGTCGACCGGGGGCCACCCGGGGCGGATCTCGTCCACTGCCCTCGATTGTCCCGGGCCCGATCGGCGAGCGCAACGTGCCTTCGGGCACTCGCTAGGGTCGCCTTCCGTGCTGAATGACGACGAGGTGGAGCGGGCGCTCGTGATCGTCGCCCATCCCGACGACGTCGATTTCGGCGCCGCCGGGACGGTGGCGACGTGGACAGACGCCGGTATCGAAGTCGTCTACTGCATCGTCACGGACGGCGACGCCGGCGGCTTCGACCCGAGCGTGCCACGCGCCGAGATCCCCGGGATCCGCCGGGCCGAGCAGACCGCGGCCGCCAAAGAAGTGGGCGTCACCGACCTCACGTTCCTCGGCTATCCGGACGGCCGGCTCGTCGCCACGCTCGAGCTCCGGCGCGATCTGGCGCGGGTGATCCGCCGAGTGCGCCCGCAACGCGTGCTGTGCCCGTCGCCGGAACGCAACTGGCAGCGCATCTTCGCCAGTCATCCCGACCACCTCGCGGCCGGTGAGGCGGCGATGGCCGCGGTCTACCCCGACGCCCGCAACCCCTTCGCGCACCCGGAGCTCCTCCAGGAGGGCTACGAGCCGTGGACTGTGCTCGACGTCTGGATGATGGCCTCGCCGGTGCACAACCGGTGGGTCGACATCACCGATGTGCTCACGCGCAAGCTCGACGCGTTGCGCAACCACGTGAGCCAGCACACCGACGCCGACGGCAAGCTCCAGGAGCGCATGCGCGGTTGGGGCGAGTTGATCGCCCGGGAGGCGGGCCTCCCCGACGGTCGGCTGGCCGAGGGCTTCTTCGCGATCGACAGCGCCGGCTGAGCGGCGACCGCGAGCACCCGGGGCTCAGACGATCACGCTCCGGATCACCTCGCCCGCCTTCATCGCCGTGAACGCGTCGTTCACCTCGTCCAGCTTGATGTGGCGCGACACCATCGAGCCGAGGTCGAGCCGGCCATGTTCAACCAGGCTGATGAAGCGAGGGAAGTCCCGGCGCACCTGCGCCGACCCGTACACGCACCCGAGCAGGCGCTTCTCCTCGTAGAACATCGCGAAGCCCGGCAGCGTCACCATCGAGTCCATGCGCGGCATCCCGACGACGACGGCGGTGCCGCCGCGGCGAGCCGACGAGAACGCCTGCGTGATCGTCTCCGGCAGCCCGATCACCTCGAACGCGTAGTCGGCACCCCGACCGCCGGTGAGGGCCTGGACCCGCGCGACCGGGTCACCTTTGGCGGGGTCGACGGTGTCGGTGGCGCCGAGCTTCTTGGCCGCCTCGCGTTTCAACTCGACCGGGTCGACCGCAATGATCTTCGCCGCACCCGCGATCCGCGCGCCCTGGATGACGGCCTGGCCCACGCCGCCGCAGCCGATCACGGCGACGCTCGACCCGGGCGCGACCTCCGCCGTGTTGAGCGCGGCTCCGACGCCGGTGGTGACGCCGCAGCCGATGAGCGCCAGCTGGTCGTCGGGGAGGTCCGTCTCGACCTTCACCGCCTGCGACTCGGCGATCGTCATCGTGTCCGAGAACGTCCCGAGGCCTGTGAAGCCGGGAACCGGAGTCCCGTCGGCCCGGTTCGCCCGGGGCACCATCATCACGGCGCCGGTCTCCTCGCACAGGTTCGAGCGGCCGTGGACGCAGTACCAGCAGGCGCCGCACGCGGGCACGAACGTGGCGACGATGCGGTCGCCCTTCTTCACCCGGGTGACCTCGGATCCGACCCAATCCACCGTGCCCGCACCTTCGTGGCCGAGGATCGTCGGGGGCGGGAGCGGCAATGTGCCGTTCGTGGCCGACAGGTCGGAGTGGCACACACCGCTGGCGCCGATCTCGACTACGACGTCGCCCGGCCCGGGATCGAGAGGCGTCATCTCCTCGACGATCAGGGGCTGGTCCTGCTCGACGTACACGGCTGCTCGCATGTGGTCCCCCTCTTCGGCGAATGCCTGGACGCTACCCAGACCCGAACTCTCGCGCCTCTTCGTCCCGCAGGCGGTTGAACCACTCTCTCACCTCGCGCCGCCGACCGTGGTCGTTCGCCAGGTTGACGAGCTCGTGCGGGTCCTCGTGGAGGTCGTAGAGCTCGTGGTCGTGGTCCTCGAAGTCGGCGTCCACGTCGACCTGCTTCGGGTGCTGCGACGGCCGCCCCATGCGGTCGAAGCTCCCTCCGACGCCGTAGTAGCGGGCGTACTTGTAGCGCCCGTCGTACACCGCGCGCATGGCGTATCGGAGCGGGATGCAGCTCTCGTACCAGGCCGAGTCCTGCGCCAGGAGGACCGCGTCCCGCCCCGGTGTCGACGGCTCGCGCAACGACGGCAGCAGATCCTGACCAGCGAGCGACGGGTCATCGGCACCGGCGAGCGAAGCGACCGTCCGCGCCAGGTCGACATGCGTGCCGAGTGCGTCGGTCGTGGTGCCCGGCGACGTGACACCGGGGACGCGCACGTACAACGGCACTCGCATGATCTCCTCGTACACGAACGGCCCCTTGCTGCGCAGGCCGTGGGAGCCGCACATGTCGCCGTGGTCGGAGGTGAAGATGACTGCCGTGTCGTCGGCGCGTCCCGACGCGTCGAGCGCGTCGAGGATCGCGCCGAGGTTCTTGTCGCCCTCCTGATGGAGGCGCCAGTAGTAGTCGAGGTGTCGCAGCCACGCGTGCTTGTCATCCCGGTCGATCCGCCCGTACAACGTGTGCTGCTGCTCGTAGAGCCATTGGCGGTGCACAGCCGGCTTCGTGAACAGATCGTCGTCGAAGCTCTCCGGAAGCTCGTCGAACACCTCGTCGTATTGCTCGCTGAACGCCGGGAGCGGGTCGTCCTCTTTCCATGCCGCTGCGGCCAGGAACGAACGGGCGAGCTCGAACTCCTCGCGGTGCTCCGCTTGGTACGACGGCTGGTCGATCGGGAACCACATCACGTCGTGCGGGTTGACGAGCGCGACGACGAGGAACCACGGCCGATCGGTCGCACCCGCGTTGGCGTCCAGCCACTCGACGCCTTGCTCGGCGATGATCGGGTCGTACTGCCAGCCGGTGCCCGCCCACCCCATGAAGTGGCGGTCGTTGCCCCGCCAGTCGGAGAAGCCGTACGCCTCGAGGTCCGGCTCGACTGCGTGCGAGAGGTGCCACTTGCCGACGTACGAGGTCCGGTAACCGGCGGCGCGCAGGATCGACCCGAGCGTCGGGATCGCCGGGTCCAGCTCGCGATGAGCCGGGAAGATCACGTTGTCGGTCACGCCGTGCTGGGCGACGTACCTCCCGGTGAGGAGGCTCGCGCGCGACGGCGAGCATGGTGACGAGTGCGTGTAGTGACGTGTGAACTCGAGGCCGCCGTCGATGAGGCGCTGGCGGTGCGGGAGCGTGAGGCCGGGCGGGATCCATCCGCGCTGCCGCTCCTGGTCGGACACGACGAGCAGGATGTTGGGACGGTCGGCCATGGGATGGCGAGCCTAGGCCGGTAGCGTCACGATCGTGACCCGCACCCGTCTCTTGCTCGTCCGTCACGGCGAGTCGACGTGGAACGCACTGTCGCGCTGGCAAGGTCAGGCCGACCCGCCGCTCTCACCGTTCGGAGAGCGTCAGGCCGAGGACGCCGCCGCGCGGCTCGTGGAGGTTGCGACGATCACGGCGATCTGGGCGTCGGACCTCGTCCGGGCACGACGCACGGGCGAGCTGATCGCCGACCACCTCGGCATCGCACGCGTTCGCGAAGAGCCGCTGCTCCGCGAGCGGGACGTCGGCTCATGGAGCGGCCTGACCCGCGAGGAGATCGAAGAGCGGTGGCCGGGCTATCTCGCAGCTCGGCGCTCGCCCCCCGATTTCGAGGGCGATGCCGAGTTGCTCGAACGCACGCGTGCGGGGCTCTCGGCTGCGGTCGATGGAAGTGGCACGGGCGACGTGCTCGTCGTCACCCACGGCGGTGTGATCCGCACGATCGAGCGTTCCCTGGGCGCGATCCCGGAGCGCCTTCCCAATCTCGGCGGGCGCTGGCTCGTCGCGGAGTCGCCCACGGACTTGTCGCTCGGGGATCGAGTCGTGCTCCTCGAGCCCGACGAGGTGACGGTCCCGCGCGGCCCGTCGGAACAGGACCCGGTCAGCCCGACAGACGCGACGAAGTAAACTGCAAGGTCCCCCCGCAGGAGCCGCGCGTGCCTGACCAGTCCGATGGCGGCATCCGAGACCGCCGCGCCCATCCCGAGCTCGCCGCCGAGCAGCGGTACCTCGATCGGGCGTACGGACGCCTCGACGAGATGCGCAAGGCCGCCAGCCGGGTCGCCGAGGGCTACTCGGAGGTGCGCCGAGGTGGCACCCACCAGGCCCGCCTCGAGCGCGACGCCGCCGCCGCCCATACCCGCCGGCGGCTCGCCGCCCTGAACATCGGGAACGCGCCCCTGTGCTTCGGGCGCATCGACCTGGAGCCACGGGTCGGCGAGGAGGGGCAGGAGCGCCCCGACGACGATCGCTTCTACATCGGTCGCACCTCCGTGACGGAGGCCGATCAGACGCCGCTGATCGTCGACTGGCGCGCCCCGGTGGCCGAGCCTTTCTACCGCGCCACCGGCGTCGAGCCCATGGGGGTCGTGCGGCGCCGGCACTTCCAGACCCACGGCCGGGAGCTGCTCGGCATCGACGACGAGGTCTTCGACGCCGCCGCCGCCGACGAGGCGGGCTTCACGATCGTGGGCGAGGCCGCGCTGCTCGCCGCGCTCGACCGTCATCGCACGGGACGGATGGGCGACATCGTCGCCACGATCCAAGCCGAGCAGGACGAGGCGGTGCGCGCCGACCTGGCCGGCATCCTGGTGGTCGCCGGAGGACCCGGCACGGGAAAGACCGCGGTCGCGCTCCACCGCGCCGCGTACCTGCTGTACACGCATCGCCAGCGGTTGGCGTCCCGCGGCGTGCTGCTCGTCGGGCCGAGCCCGATCTTCCTCCGCTACATCGACGAGGTGCTCCCCTCGCTGGGCGAGGAGGACGTGCAACTCACAACCGTCGCCGGGCTCAAGCCCCAGCTGCGCGCCCGCGCTTCCGAGCCGCCCGCAGTTGCCGCTCTGAAGGGCGACGCCCGCATGGCGCAGGTGATCGCGCGGGCCTTGCGCGACCGCGAGCGTCCTCTCCGAGACGACGTCGTGATCGTGCTGGACGGACACGCGCTCCGGCTCCGGCGAGCCGACTCGGCTCGGATCGTCGAGCGCGTCCGGCGCCGGCGGGGCACGCACAACGAGCGGCGCCCGGCCGTGACGCGCATGGTGCTCGACCACTTGCGGGAGCAGTACCGCCGGTCGCTCGTGGCGGCGTACGAGCGCGACGCCCGCCGGATCGACCCGGACGCGGAGCTTCCGCTGTCGCCGGCCGATGAGGACGAGCTGCTCGACGTGCCGGTCGCGGCGGCCTTGGCCCGGGGTGAGCGCGCACCGGACGACTGGGAGGCGGAGCTGTCGGCTCGTCTCCGGCGCACGCCGGAGGTCCGGGCCGCGCTCGAACGCATGTGGCCGGTGCTGTCGGGCGCCGAGCTCGTGCACGACCTGTTCAGCTTCCCGGCGCTCATCCGCTCGGCAGCCCACGGCGTCCTGGCGCGGGACGAGCACCAGCAGCTCGCCCGGCCCCGCTCTTCCAGCGTGCGCGAGGTCGCCTGGACGCCGGCCGACGTCGCCCTCGTCGACGAGGCGGACGCGCTGCTCGGCCCCCCGGAGGCAGGGCGACCGCGGCGGAGGCGTCGGCGCCGAGCCGCATCCGACCGCGCCCTCGAGGACGCTGCCCGCGTCGTCGAGGAGCTCGGGTTGGGGAGCTATACGACCGCCGCCGAGGTCGTCGAGCGCTACGGCGGCGGAGCGCCGCCGAGCGAAGACGGGGTGGGGGAGCCACGCACATTCGGGCACGTGCTCGTCGACGAGGCGCAGGACCTCACCGCGATGCAATGGCGCATGGTGGGCCGGCGCTGCCCGTCGGGATCGATGACGCTCGTCGGCGACTTCGGGCAGTCGAGCCGGCCCGGTGCGTTGCACGATTGGGACGCGGTGCGGGCCCAGCTGCCGGGCGACGAGCCCGCGCGCGTTGTCACGCTCTCGGTCAACTACCGGACACCGGCAGAGATCATGACCCTCGCCGACCGGTTCGTTGCCGCCGCCGCGCCGGACGTCCGCCCGGCGCGATCCGTGCGCAGCACCGGGCGGCAACCACAGTTCCTCGCCGCCGACGACCCGGCCGAGCTCGTCACCGTCGTCGCCGACGCGGCTCAGAATGGCAGGCGCGACGGGGGCACGACGGCCGTGATCGCTCCCCGTGACCTGCACGGCGCCCTCGTCGCGCTGCTCGCGGATCTCGGCGCGGTGGCGGGATCAGCCGACGCCATCGACGCGCCGGTTGCGGTGGTCGACGCCTCCGATGCGAAGGGCCTCGAGTTCGATCACGTGGTCGTGGTCGAGCCCTCCCGGCTCGTGACCCCCGACGCCTCCGGCCTGCGGTTGCTGTACACCGCGCTGACGCGTGCGACGCAGACCCTGACGGTTGCGCACGCGGCGCCGCTGCCGGAGGCCCTCCAGCCCGCCACCACCTCGTAGGCTCGCCGCGCCGGGACGGCGCAAGGGAGCATCCGATGGCCACGACGACCGACACCGACCTCACCGCCGCCGACGTCGCCTGGGATCTCGAGCCGCTCGTCGACGGCAAGGGCGAGACGGGTGTCGACGAGCTGCTCGACGAGGCCGAGCGCGTCGCAGCCTCGGTGGCGGAGCGGAGAGGGACTGTCGCCCAGCTCGACGCCGCGGGGTTGGCATCGGTCATGCGCGAATTGGCGTCGATCGCCGAGCTCGCCGGACAGGCGGCGTCGTACGCGCATCTGCGGTTCGCCGCCGACACCACCGATCCCGCGCGCGGCGCGTTGCTCCAGCACGTCGAGGAACGCGGCACAGCCATCAACACGAAGATCTTGTTCTTCGATCTCGAATGGGCGGCGCTGCCCGACGACCGGGCGGCGGAGCTCCTCGCCGACGAGCAGCTGACGTTCTGTCGTCACTACCTCGCGGTGGCGCGCCGCTACCGGCCCCATCTCCTCACCGAGCCCGAAGAGCTCGTGATGACCGAGAAGGCCGTCACTGGGCGCAGCGCGTGGAGCCGCCTGTTCAGCGAGCTGACCTCGACGATCGCCGTCGATCTCGACGGGGGACGCGTGAGCCTCGAAGAGGCGCTGTCCCGGCTGACCTCGCCCGATCGGAGCGACCGTCGGACCGCGGCCGAAGCGGTCACGGACGCGCTCGAGCCGGGTCTGCGGACGCGGGCGTTCGTGTTCAACACGTTGCTGGCCGACAAGGCCGTCGACGACCGCCTCCGCAAGTACCCACACTGGCTCGCCAGCATGAACCTCGACAACGAGGCCAGCGACGAGTCGGTGCGAGCGCTCGTCGCCGCGGTCCAAGCTCGGTACGACATCCCCCAGCGGTGGTACGCGCTCAAGGCACGGGTGCTCGGACTCGACCGGCTGGCCGACTACGACCGCATGGCATCGGTGGCGGACGAGGAATCCGAGTTCGGATGGCGCGAGGCGCGCGAGCTCGTGCTCGACGCGTACGGCTCCTTCTCCTCGGAGCTCCAGGGCGCCGCGCACCGGTTCTTCGAAGAGGCGTGGATCGACGCCCCCGTGCGGCCAGGGAAGCGCCCCGGCGCCTTCTGCGCGTACACCGTCCCGTCGCAACACCCGTACCTGCTGCTGAACTGGACCGGCCGGCGCCGGGATGTTCTGACCCTGGCCCACGAGCTCGGTCACGGCTTGCACGCATACCTGGCGCGGGACCAGGGCGTCTTCCACCAGACGACACCGCTGACGCTCGCCGAGACCGCTTCCGTGTTCGGCGAGACCGTGACCTTCGGCCGGCTGCTCGACGCAACGAGGGATCCGTCGGCCCGCCTCGCGCTCGTCGCCGAGAGCATCGAGGGGCAGATCGCGACGGTGTTCCGTCAGACGGCCATGAACCGTTTCGAGGATCGCGTGCACACCGAGCGGCGCGAGGTCGGCGAGCTCAGCGTCGACCGGTTCGGCGAGCTGTGGCACGAGACGCAGACCGAGATGCTCGGCGACACCGTCGAGCTCACCGACGGCTACCGCACGTGGTGGTCGTACATCCCGCACTTCATCGGCACTCCCGGATACGTGTACGCCTACGCCTACGGTCAGCTCCTGGCGCTGTCCGTGTACCGGACGTACGAGGAGCGCGGCGCCGCCTTCGTGCCGCAATACCTCGAGCTCCTCCGCAGCGGCGGTTCCCGCACGCCCGACGAGCTCGGCCGCATCGTCGGCGTCGATCTCGGGGATCCGGGGTTCTGGGACGGCGGCCTCGCCATCGTCGAGCAGCAGCTGGAAGTGGCCGAGACGGCCGCGGCCGAAGCCGGCCGCGTCCCGGCATAGCGAGCGCCCCGTGCCCGTCCCCGACGCCGCACTGCTCACCGGCAAGGTCGCGGTCGTGACCGGAGGCGGGGGCGGCATCGGGCGGGCGATCTCCGAGACGTTCGCCGCGCACGGCGCGAGGGTCGTCGTCGCCGAGATCGATGCCGACCGCGCCGCCGAGACGGTCGCCGCGATCCGAGCCGACGACGGAGACGCGCTGGCGCAGCCCGTCGACGTCCGCCACCGCGACGAGGTGGCGTCACTCGCCGATGCGACGATCGCCGAGTACGGCCGCGTCGACGTGCTGGTCAACAACGTCGGTCATTATCTCTACCGGGGTTTGCGGTTCCTCGATACCGACGAGGAGCACTGGGACTCGCTGTATGCCGTCAATCTTCGCCACATGTTCCTGTGCACGAAGGCGTTCGCGCCTCGGATGGTGGAGCAGGCCGAGGGCGGCAGCATCGTCAACGTGTCCACCGTCGAGGCGTTCCGCGGCATCCCGATGCAGGTCGTGTACTCGGCGTTCAAGGCCGGTGTGGTCCAGTTCACGAAGAGCCTCGCCCTGGACCTCGGCGGCGACGGCATCCGCGTGAACGCGATCGCCCCCGACCTGACCCAGTCGATCCAGGTGCCCTACGACCGGTGGGTTCCCGAGGAGCAGCAGCACCTCATCCCGCGGTGGGTTCCCGTCGGCCGGTTCGGGACGCCGGACGACATCGCCGGGGTGGCGCTGTTCCTGGCGTCGGACCTGTCCGCGTTCGTGACCGGCACGACGGTCCACGCCGACGGCGGCAGCCTGGCCGCCGGCGGCTGGTACCGCACCGACCACGACAGCTGGACCAACCGCCCGCTGAACCCGTGACGTGCGTATCTGAGCGACACCTTGTGTCGCTCAGATACGCACGTGCCTATCCCAGCCCGGCCATGGCGGCGAAGGCGCGGAGCTCGCGCGGGATGTCCGGGCCCATCGGGGCGTAGAGGATCTCGGTCGCGCCCGCCTCCTCGAGCTCGTCGAGCCGCCCCCGCAGCTGGCGTGACGATCCCGTCCAGGTGAACGCGGCCAGCGTGTGCCCGTCGAGGAGTGGTGCGTCGCGTTCGGTGACGCGCACGAGGTGGTCCTCGTGCACCGTGAGATGGCGGACGCTCGGTGGGAGGCTCTCGAGCGTCTGCCGCCATTCGGGTCCGCCGGGCAACGAGTTGACCGCGGCCGGGTTCGCCTCGTACATGCCGTGGTACACGACGGTGAGCGCGGGGCCGGCGGCTTCGAGCGCGCGCGGCGACGTCGGCTGCTCGCCCTCGTCGAGCACCGTCCCGAACGCGAGCACCGCGCACCACTCGAACTCGGGCTGGCCGGAGCCGATCGTCATGACACCGTCGCCGAGCTCCTTCGCCACCTCCAACCCTCTCGGCCCGTTGGCGGCCACGAGGATCGGCACGCCGATCGGCCGCGCTGGCAGGAACCCTGCTGGCGGGATCATGCGCACGACGGACCCGTCGACCTCGACCTGCTCGCCGCGGAGCAACGCGCGCAGCTGGCGCAGGTACTCCTCGACCGCGGCCCACGGCAACGGCTTCTGGCCGAGGGCCATGCGACCGGTGAAGCCGGTGCCGACGGCGGCGGCGGTCCGGCCGGGCGCGAGACTCTCGAGGGTCGCGATCGCCGTCGCCTGCACGAGCACGTGGCGAAGGCTGGGGACCAGGACCGCGGGACCGAGTCCGATGCGTTCAGTTCGCTCGGCGACACGCGCCAACGTGACCCACACGTCGGGGTACAGCGCCGGAGAGTCGTACAGCCAGGCACGTTCGTAACCGAGTGACTCGGCCACCACCGCGTGCTCGACCACGTCGGGGCCGGGCGGAAACGCACAGGAGACGTCCACGGCGCTACGCGCCCGCCAGCTCGCGACCGAGCTGCCCGAGCCCCATCGGGCCGAGGTTCAGCGCCCGGGCGTGGAAGGTCTTGAGGTCGAACGCGTCGCCGGCTTGCTGCCGGGCCGCCTCGCGTGCGGCCAGCCACACGCGCTCGCCGATCTTGTAGCTGATGGCCTGACCCGGCCATCCGAGGTACCGGTCGACCTCGCTGCGCATGAAGTCCTCCGGCATTCGACCGCTGCGTTCCATCGCGAACGGCAGCGCAATGTCCGGCGTCCACGTCTCGCCGGGGTGGTAGCGCTCGTCGGCGGGGATCGACAGCTCGAGGTGCAGCCCGATGTCGACGACGACGCGCATCGCGCGCAGCGCCTGCGCCCGCAGCATCCCGAGCTCGTACGCGGGATCATCGAGGTAGCCCAGCTCGCCCATGAGGCGCTCGGCGTACAGCGCCCACCCTTCGGCGTGACCCGACCAGCCGGCCAGCGTGCGCTGGAAGCGACTCAGCTCGCCGGCCAGATACCGGACCTGCGCGATCTGGAGGTGATGGCCGGGGACACCCTCGTGGTAGCAGATCGACACCTCACCCCAGAGCGGAAAGCGCGTCTTGCCGAGCGTCGGATACCACGTGCGGCCGGGTCGACTGAAGTCCTCCGAGGGGCCCGAGTAGTACATCGCCGCCGCGCCGCCGGGTGGGGCGATCATGGCCTCGACCCGCTTGACCGGGCCGGGGATGTCGAAGTGCACGCCGTCGAGCTCGGCGATCGTCGTGTCGAGCAGGCTCTGCAGCCACTGGCGGAACTCGTCGACGCCTTCGATGGCGCGGTTGGGATCGCTTTCGAGGTGGTCGATCACGGCGTCCAGCGGCTCACCGGGGAGGATGCGCTCGGCCACCTCGCCCATGGCGCGCTCGATCCGGTGCAGCTCGTCCCACCCCCACGCGTAGGCCTCGGCCAGGTCGAGCTCCATCCCGTTGAACACGCGGGCGAGCAGCCCGTACCGTTCGGCGCCGACGGCGTCGCGTTCGACGGCGTGCGGCGCGTACTCGTCGGCGAGGAAGCGGCCCAACGCGGCGTAGGCCTCGGTGGCGCGCTCGGCCCGGTCGACGAGCGTCTCGCGCAACGCTTCGTTCTCGATGTCACCTTCGTCGTAGCGGTCGACCAGCGTGAGGAAGAACGGACGGGCGTGGCCGCTCGATCCGCTCCACGTCTCCGCCTGGTGCATGCACTCGACGGCCTGGCGCCGAGCCGCCACCAGCCCCTGGCGCGCGCCCTCGGTGAGGCTCTGCTGGTACGACTCGAGGCCTTCGGGCACGAGCCCCATGCGCGCGGCGACCACGTCCCAGTCCGCCTCGGTCTCCGTGGGCATCATGTCGAAGCACATGCGCACGGCTTGGACGGGGCTGGCGATGACGTTCAGGTCACGGAGGTGCTCGCCGGTGTCGTAGAGCTCGATACCAGTCTCGAGGTTCTCGCGCAGCACGGCGGCGGCGATGCGATCACGGTCGCCCTCCGTCTTCGCCGCCGCCAACGCTCGAAGCGTCGACCGATTGTGCTCGTTGCGCTCCTCGTATCCGCCGGGCGAGAAGTCCGTCATCTCGTGGTCGTGACCGGCCAAGCCTTCGAGGGTGGCGGAAACCGGATCGAGGGCCGCGAAGCGATCGACGAACCGGTCGGACAGGTCGTAGATCTCCGACATGCGTCGCACTGTCTACTCGATGCGGCAGCTGGTGAGCGCGGCCCGGCGATCCAGTCCGAGCAGGGAGCGCGGCGGTACCGTCATGGCATGAGCGACGAACGCACACGGCGGGAGACCGACAGTCTCGGTGAGGTCGACGTGCCAGCCGACCGGTACTGGGGGGCGCAGACACAGCGGTCGCTCCACCACTTCTCGATCGGCGACGACCGCATGCCGAAGGCCGTCATCCGGGGCATGGCCATCCTGAAGAAGGCAGCCGCGCTCACCAACCAGGACCTCGGCAAGCTCCCCGCCGAGGAGGCGAAGCTGATCGTCCAAGCCGCCGACGAGATCATCGACGGCAAGCACGACGACGAGTTCCCGCTCTACGTCTGGCAGACGGGCAGCGGCACGCAGACGAACATGAACGTCAACGAGGTGATCTCGAACCGGGCCATCGAGCTCGCCGGCGGCAAACGGGGCAGCAAGGCGCCGATCCACCCCAACGACCACGTGAACATGTCGCAGTCGTCGAACGACACCTTCCCGACCGCGATGCACATCGCGGCTGCCGAAGAGGTGGTGCATCGCCTGCTCCCGTCGGTCACGGCCCTGCGCGACGCCCTGGCGGTGAAGGCGGAGGGGTTCCGCGACATCGTCAAGACCGGGCGCACGCACCTCCAGGACGCGGTGCCGCTCACGCTCGGCCAGGAGTTCGGCGGCTACGTCGCCCAGCTCGACGCCGACCTGGAACGCATTCGGCTCGCGCTCCCCGGCTTGTACCAGCTCGCCATCGGCGGCACCGCCGTCGGGACGGGCCTCAACGCGCCGCCCGAGTTCGACGAGCGGTGCACGGCCAAGATCGCGGAGCTGACCGGCCTCGCCTTCGTCCCCGCGCCGAACAAGTTCGCCGCCCTCGCCGCCCACGACGAGCTCGTGTTCGCCAGCGGCGCGCTCAAGACTCTCGCCGCGTCACTGATCAAGATCGCGAACGACATCCGCTGGCTCGCTTCGGGGCCGCGCTCGGGTCTGGGCGAGCTCATCCTCCCCGAGAACGAGCCCGGCTCGTCGATCATGCCCGGCAAGGTCAACCCGACCCAGAGCGAAGCGATGACCATGGTGGGCGCCCAGGTGATCGGCAACGACGCAACCATCGGCTTCGCCGGATCACAGGGCAATCTCGAGCTCAACGTGTTCAAGCCGGTGATGGTCTTCAACTTCCTGCACTCGGTCGATCTCCTCACCGACGTGTGCCGCACGTTCCGTGAGTTCGCCGTCGAAGGCGTGCAGGCGAACCTCGAGCGCATCGCCGAGAACCTCGACAACTCGCTCATGCTCGTCACCGCACTGACGCCGCATATCGGGTACGACAAGGCGGCCGAGATCGCCAAGCACGCGCACAAGCACCGCAAGACACTGCGTGAGGCTGCGGTCGAGCTCGGGCATCTGACCCACGAGGAGTTCGAGCGCCTCGTCCGGCCCGAGAAGATGGCCACGCCCGAAGACGGCTGACGGCCATTCCGGGCGGTCGGCAATACTGGGGACCCACTCGACGAGGAGGATCAATGGCGATCTATGACGCGGACGTCGCGGCGCTCGACGGCAGCCCGGCCGAGCTCGGCGACTACCAGGGCAAGGCTTTGCTGATCGTGAACGTGGCGTCCCAATGCGGCCTCACTCCGCAGTACGCCGGCTTGCAAGAGCTCCACGAGCAGTACGCCGACCAGGGCTTCGCCGTCCTCGGCTTCCCGTGCAACCAGTTCGGCGCCCAGGAGCCCGGCACCGCGGACGAGATCGCGGCCTTCTGCGAGTCGAGTTACGGCGTCACCTTCCCGATGTTCTCGAAGATCGAGGTGAACGGCGAGGGCCGCCACGCTCTCTACGAGGAGCTCACCGCCCATGCCGACGACGAAGGCGAAGCGGGCGACATCCAGTGGAACTTCGAGAAGTTCCTCGTGTCGCGTGACGGCGAGGTCGTGCGGCGGTTCCGTCCGCTCACGACCCCTGACGACGCCGCGCTCGTGAGCGCGATCGAGGACCAGCTCGAAGGGGCGTAGCGCCCGAGCCCCGCTACGACGCGGCCGGCGCCGCCGCGTCCTCGGTGGCGCGAGCCGTGAAGTCGAGCTGCTCGCCCTCGGCGAGTGGGAAGTGGCACGCGGCGAAGTGGCCGGGACGCATCTCCTCGATCACCGGCTCCTCCTCGGCGCACTTCTGCTGCGCCTTCGGGCATCGGGTCCGGAACCGGCAGCCGCTGGGCGGCGAGACGGGCGACGGGATCTCCCCGGTGAGCGCGTCGCGATCGCTCGGCCGGACCTCCGGGTCCGGATCCGGGATCGCCGCGAGCAATGCGGCTGTGTATGGGTGCACGGGGTGCTCGTACATCTCGTCCGGGTGCGCGATCTCGCACAGCTTGCCGAGGTACATCACCGCGACGCGGTCGCTCACGTTCTTCACCACCGCGAGGTCGTGGGCGATGAATACGAGCGTGAGCCCGAACCGCGACTTCATGTCCTGGAGCAGGTTGAGGATCTGCGCCTGCACCGAAACGTCGAGGGCCGAGACCGGCTCGTCGCACAGGATCAGCTTCGGTTCGGTGATGACGGCCCGGGCGATCGAGATGCGCTGGCACTGTCCGCCCGAGAACTCGTGCGGCCGGCGGCCCCGCGCTTGCTCGGGATCGAGCCCCACTGCGTCGAGCACCTCGTCGGCGCGCCGCTGGCGGGACGACTTGTCACCGATACTCCAGATCTCGAGACCTT
>DATFPZ010000361.1:0-9473 GCA_035264545.1 Acidimicrobiia bacterium | reverse complement strand
GGGCGGGACGTTCTGGAGCGCGTGGCGAGGCTTCGTCGAACGGGAGCTCGTCAACGGTGGGTACATCGACAAGCGCGACCTCGACCTCGTGTTGATCACCGACGACGTCGCGCGTGCCGTCGACGAGGTCACCGGCTTCTATGCCAACTATCACTCCCAACGCTTCGTCGAAGGACGTCTGGTGCTTCGTCTGCAGCGCGCACCGGACGACGCCGCCCTCGACGCGCTCAACGAGGAGTTCGCCGACATTGTCGTGCGCGGACGTATCGAGCGCATCACGGTGACGCCCGCGGAGCAGGCCGACGACGACCACGTCGACCTGGAGCGGATCGCGTTCCGTTTCGACCGCCACGGCTTCGCGCGCTTGCGCGCTCTGATCGATCGTTTGAACGGGCGCCAGCCAACTCGATGAGTGACGAGAGGCCCGACGCGCGCAGCGCGTTCGAAGCCGGGCTTGCCAACGAGTACTTCGCGCTGTCCGGGCTGCGGGCGTCGAGCATCGGCGAAGCGGGCACTCGCGCGTCGTTGTTCTTCACGACGCTGACCGGAACGGTCCTGGCGCTCGGGTTCCTCGCGTCCGCGACCAGTGCGGTGGTCCCGGTGGCGTACGCGGCTCTGCCCATCGTGATCCTGCTGGGGCTGCTCAGCTTCTTACGCCTCGTCGAGATCAGCGTCGAGGACGTCGGGGCACTGCGGGCCATCAACCGGATCCGTGCGTACTACGGCGGTCTCGTGCCGGACGGGCTCGAGTACTTCCCGGCGCCGGAGAAGCGGCAGGCGGTCACTGACCTGGTAGACGTCGGTGCGCGACAGAGCCCATGGCGCGCTGCGCTCACGATTGCCGCAACCGTCGGCGTGATGGACGCGCTCGTCGGCGGGGCGAGCATCGCCTTCGCCCTCGCGCACGCCGGTATCGCGACCCCGCTCGCCGTCGCCATCGGCCTCGCCGTTGCTCTCGTGATGATCTGGGCCTTGTTCGCCCATCAAACCCGCCGGTTCCGTGCTGCGCTGCGCGCCGGGGAGACCGCGTCCCCCTAACGCTCGCCGCCCAGCGCGTGGATTGCTCGCTCCACCGCCCGGCGGGCCTGGAGGAGACGCTTCTCGTCGGCCGCCGCACCCTCGTCCCCGTCCGCTGCCGCCTGCAACCGGTCGTACGCGAGGTCGCGGAGTGCCTCCTCCACGTTCCGCAGCTGGCCGGCGAGCTCGTCGACGCGTTCGGAGCTCTCAGACATCGAGTGCGTCCGCCAGCAGGTCGGCGGGATGCCGGACGTCGAGCCCGGCCGCAGCCAGATGTATCGCGCAGCCGGGGTTCGCCGACACCACGAGCGGTTCGGCACGGCCGCCCGCGGCACGCCGGATCGCGGCGACCTTCCGGTCCCGGATGTCGGCGGCGAGCTCCGGCTGGAGCGCGTTGTAGGCGCCGCCCGCGCCGCAGCAGAGCCCGTCGTCGTCGGTGTCGACCGTGCCGTACGCCGGCGCCAATACGGCGCGAACGGCGCCGGCCGCCTTCTGCACGTGCCGGAGGTGGCACGGGTCCTGCACGACGACCGTACGGCCGGTGGCCCGAAGAGGGAGCGGACCTCGCGACTCGATCCACTCGGAGAAGTCGCGCACGCGGCCCGCGAACGCCGCCGCCTCCGGAGTTCCGAGAAGGTGGCCGTAGTCCTTCATCGCCGCGCCGCATCCGGCGCTGTCGACCACGACCGGCGCGTCGCCGGGCATCGACGCGATCACCCGACGGGCGAGGCGCCGTGCTTGGTCCACCCGTCCCGCGTGCGCGTGCAGCGCGCCGCAGCAGTCGGCTCCGGGGCCGGGCAGCGCGGGGTGTGCGCCGGCCGCCTCGATCACGCGGAGGGCTGCCCGGTGCGTTTCGCGCTGCCACGCGTCCATCACGCATCCGGGGAACAAGAACGCGTCGGCGCGATCGGCGGGCGTGCGTGCTCGCAATGGCCGGGCGAGGGAGCGAAGCGAGACCCTCGGCACCGGCAGGCGCACCGGAACCAGATGCACGCGCTGCGCGAGTGCGAGCAGCCACGTCAGGGCGACGAGGAGCCAGTGGCGCGGGAGGACCACGCGGTAGCCGAGCCACTCGGCGGCGCGCCGGCGCCACGGTCGTGTCGGGCGGCGGTGCTCGTCGAGCGCGGCCCGCGCGCCTTCCATCAAGTGGCCGAACTGCACCGACGACGGGCACGCCGCCTCGCAGCCGCGGCATTGCACGCACTCCTCCATGTAGCGCTCGAACGTGGCGTCGAGCGGCGCGCCGTGGAGGTCCACCGCCTGCATGGCGGCAATCCGGCCCCGGGGAGACGCGGTCTCGAGACCCGTGACGCGGTACGTCGGGCAGTGCGGCAGGCACAGCCCGCACGCCACGCACGCGACGAGCTCGTCCTCGTCGAGGTCGAGCACACCGCCCCCCGCCGGGCTCATCACGCGGGCGACGGCGCTGGTGCGGCCAAGCCCGGGAGCCGGCCGGGCGAGAGCTTCCCGGTGGGATCGAACGCGGCGCGGATCCGGTCGAGGATGGCGAGGTTCGGCAATTGCCGGCCGTACCCGCTCACGCCCGGCGCGCCCGCCTCTCGCAATAGCCATCCCTCGTGCGCGGACGAGACCTCACGGGCGGCGACGAGCCCGTCCGGATCGGCGGCTGCGACGTGCACGGTGCCGACGCCCACCTCGGCCAGCCAACCGAGGCCGTCGATCTCGTCGAGCGCGGGGCCGAGCTCGCGCAGCCGGCTCGGCCGCACGGAGATCCGTCCCCTATGCGGGGCGTCGGGCCACCCGGGACCGGTGTCCGCCGCCGCGGGATCCGCCTCCGCGCCGGCGTCGAGCCCCGCGGCGCTCGCCTCGGCGGCGACATCGTCCGGATGGCCTTCGAGCAGCACATGCGTCGTCCCGCCGTCCCATGCAATGCACGACGGGCGGAACATCCGGCGGCGAGCTTCGAACGGGTCGGCGCTGGTCGTGATCCAACGCGCGACGCGCGAGCGCGGCTGACAGCGCAGCGTGACCTGCACGATGACGCCGATCGTCCCCATCGAGCCGACGAGCAGGCGCGGGAGGTCGTAGCCGGTGACGTTCTTCACGGTCGGTCCACCGCCTTTGACGAGCCGTCCGTCGGCGGTCACGAATCGGACCTCGAGCAGCCGGTCGCGCAGCGGCCCGTAGCGCAGCCGGCGCGGCCCGGACAGACCGGTCGCCAGGACGCCGCCGACCGTCGCCTCCGGCGCCCGCGGGTCCATCGGGCACTCCTGCCCTGATTCGCCGAGCACGGCGGCCAGCTCCGCCACCGTCGTGCCGGCGCCCACGGTCACGGTCAACTCGGCCGGGTCGTACGCGATGATCCCGCCAGGAGCCCGCACCTCGACGCCGCCGGTCGTCGGATCGCCGACCTCACAGTGCGTGCGGGCGCCGACCGGCACAACCGCGTCGGCGGCGGCGACCGTCGCCTGCAACTCGTCCACCCGGTCGAGCACTGATGACGCCGTCACACCCACGCCCCTTCCGGCACGCGCTGCATCTCTCCGCATCTGCTCCCGCGCGGCAGGATCTTCTGCGGGTTGGCGCGCCCGGACGGGTCGAACGCATCGCGCAGGCGCGCCTGGGCGTCGAGGTCGTCGGCGGTGAAGACGAGGGGCATCGCCTCCCGCTTCTCGAGTCCGATCCCGTGCTCCCCCGACAGCACGCCACCGGCGTCGACGCACGTTCGAAGGATCGCGTCGCCGGCGGCGTGCACCCGCTCCCAGATCCCCGGCTCGCGTTGGTCGAACACGATGAGGGGATGCAGGTTCCCGTCGCCGGCGTGGAACACGTTCATCATGGTGAGGTCGTACCGGTCGGCGATGTCGTAGACGTTCCGCAGCACGTCGACGAGGCGCGTCCGCGGCACGACCGCGTCGTGGAGGTAGTAGTCGGGGGCGATGCGGGCGATCGCGCCGAACGCCGACTTCCGCCCCTTCCACAGCAACGCGCGCTCGGCGTCGTCGGCTGCGACGCGCACGGTGCGGGCGCCGTGCTCGGTGCCGACCTGCCGGACCGCCTCGACCTGGGCGGCGACTCCGGCCGGGAGCCCGTCCAGCTCGACGAGGAGCACCGCGGCTGCGTCGCGCGGGTACCCGGCGCCGACGAAGTCCTCGACGGCTCGCGTGATCTGGGCGTCCATCATCTCGAGCGCGGCGGGAACGATCCCCTCGGCGATGATGCCGCTGACGGTGGCGGCGGCGGACTCGATCGACGTGAAGTCGAGGAGCAGCGTCCGGACCGCGGGCGGGTCGGGCAGGAGCCGCACGGCGATGCGGGTGGCGATGCCCATCGTCCCCTCGCTGCCGACGAAGCAGCCGCGCAGGTCGTAACCGGCCTGGTCGGGCTCGAGCCCGCCGAGCATCGTGACCGACCCGTCGCCCAGCACCACCTCCACCGCCAGTACGTGCATCGCCGTGACCCCCGAGGCGAGGCAATGCGGTCCGCCGGCGTTCGTCGCGACGTTGCCGCCGATCGTGCACGCCTGCTGCGACGACGGATCGGGCGCGTAGTGAAGTTCGAGGTGCCGGACAGCGCGGCTCAGATCGAGGTTCAGGACGCCCGGCTCGACCCACGCGTACTGCTCCTCGGCGTTGACCTCCAGGATTCGGGTCAGGTGGGTCGTGACGATGACCAAGGGATCGCCGACGGGCGTCGCCCCGCCCGCCAGGCCCGTACCGCTGCCTCGTGCCACGAACGACCGGTCGTGGCGAGCGGCCACCCGGACCGCGGCCGCCACGTCGGTTCCGCTCGTCGGGAAGCACACGGCGGCGGCTGCACCCCGATCCACGCCGGCGTCGCGCTGGTACAGCGCGAGCTCGAGCGGCTCTGCACGCGCCTGCCCCGGTCCCAGCGCGGTCTCGAGGTCGGCCACGAGCGCGTGGACACCATCAATGTCTTCGATATGCGAAGCCTACCGACGCGGGGTGGCTACTCTCGCCGCAGTGGCGGCGGCTTCGCCGACCGCCACTGCAGAGCCGGAGCTTGCGACGGCGGGAGGAGACAGGGTGAGCGCGCGGCAAAGCCGATCGGGTCCGACCCGGGAATGGGTGACCTTCGAGGACCCCGAGGACGACGGCCGGCGCTGGCAGATCGACGTGACGTTCCTCACGTCGCACTGGGAGTGCATCTTCGGCCGCGGATGCCAAGGTGTCCTCACCGAGCCCGCGTCGGAGATGGTCCAGGGGTGTTGCTCCTACGGCGCGCACTTCTCGCACCGGAAGGATCGTGACCGCGTCGTGCGTGCCGCCAAGGAGCTGTCCGACGACGAGTGGCAGTACGCCAAGGCGGGCAGGTCCAAGGGCATCTACGCGAAGTGCGGGAAGGACGAGGAGGGACGCATCGAATGGCGAACTCGTCTCGTCGACGACGCGTGCGTCTTCCTGAACCGTCCCGGCTTCCCGGCCGGCGCCGGCTGTGCGTTGCACCTGCACGCGATGCGTGCCGGGATGCATCACAGCGAGGTCAAGCCCGACGTGTGCTGGCAGCTGCCGTTGCGGTGCGTCGACGAGGAGCAGGAGGACGGCACGGTCGTCTCGACCTTGTCGGAGTTCGGACGCGACGGATGGGGTGACGGCGGCGCGGAGTTCGCGTGGTGGTGCACGGAGGCGCCGGAGGCGTTCACCGGTCGCGAGCCGGTATACCGGTCGATGGGCGAGGAGCTGCGCAAGATGCTCGGCAACGACGCCCTGTACCGGCAAGTCGTCGCGTACCTCGATCAGCGGGCGCGCTCGAAGCCGCCGCCGGCACCGCATCCGGCGGAGACCCCGGTCCGGTTCACGCGCCGCCGGCCCGCGACGGCGAACGGGCATCGCCGCCGAAGCTGAATGGCCCAGGAGACGACTGACTTCGGGTTGCTCCTCGACGCGCTCGCACGCGAGCAGACCGGCTTGCAGGCGGAGCTCGGCAACATCGCGACCGATGACTGGTTCCGGCCTACGCCGGCCAAGGGTTGGGACGTTCGGGACACGGTCTCGCACCTGGCCGACATCGACGAGATCGCCATCGACACGTGCACGGGCGGGCCCCGGCCGCTGAACGACTTCGCAGCGCGGTTCGCGTCGCCCGAGGACACGACACTGTGGGGTGTGCTGCGCGGACGCCGTCGGTCCGGCCCTGAAGTGCTCGCATGGTGGGAGGACACCTCGACACGCGAGCGCGACGTGCTCACGGGCCTCGACGCCGCCATGCGCGTCCCGTGGGGGCTCGGCATGCGCCCGCCGTCGCTCGTCACCGCCCGCCTCATGGAGACGTGGGCTCACGGCCTGGACGTCCGCGAGGCGCTCGGCCTCCCGGTCGTCGACTCGGACCGCCTGCGGCACGTGGCGTGGCTGGGCTACCGCGCGCTTCCGTACGCGTTCTCGTTCGCGGGCCGCGACCGCCCACCCGGGGAGCTGCGGATTGAGGTCACGTCACCCTCGTGCGACGAGACCTGGGGGTACGGACCGGCGGATGCCCCGAATCGGATCACCGGGCCGGCGGGTGAGCTGTGCCGGCTGTTCGCGCAGCGGATCTCTCGTGACGAGGCCCGGGGGCTCGTCGCCGAGGGCGACGGCGCGGTCGCCGCCCTCGAAGTGGCGCGGGCGTTCCTGTAGCCGAGGACCGCTCAGGGCCCGCCGACCAGGGCGCCCCCGTCGACGACGAGCACGTCGCCCGTCATCCACGACGACGCGTCGGATGCGAGGAACAGGGCGGCGCCGGCGAGGTCGTCGGGCACCCCGAGCCGCTTCATCGGGAACCGGGCGGCCGTCCCCTCCTCGTCGTGCTCGAACAGGGCCCGCGCGAAATGCGTCTTCACGAGGCCGGGCGCGAGGCCGTTCACCCGCACGCCGGGAGCGAGCTCGACCGCCAGCTGGCGGGTCATGTGCATGAGAGCCGCCTTCGACGTGTTGTACATGCCGATCCCGAGCGACGGCCGGATCCCGCCCAGCGACGCCACGTTGATGACCACGCCCCCCCGGTCGCGCATCCACGATCGCCACGCCGCTTGCATCAGCAGCAACGGCCCTTCGAGGTTCACCTCGAGCACCTTGCGCACCGCGCGCGGCTCCGTCTCGATCATCGGCCCGAACGTCGGATTCGTCCCCGCGTTGTTCACCAGGATGTCGATGCTGCCGAGCTCGGCGACACAGTGGGCAATGCATCCCTCGATCGCCTCCGGGTCGCCGGCCGACCCGGCGTAGACGGTCGCGCTCGGACCGGCAGCGTCGAGCGCACGTTTCGTCTCCTCGAGCTGATCGGCCTTTCGTGCGAGCACGCACACGCGCGCACCGGCCGCCGCGAAGCCCTCGGCGATCGCGCGTCCGATGCCGCGCGTCCCACCGGTCACGAGCGCGGCTTTCCCGTCGAGACGGAACGCCTTCGCAGGGTCGATCACGGCGCGGTCACAGATACAGACCCGTCTGGCCCTCGGTCCGGCTCGACGCCACCGCGTGCACGTCGCGCTCGCGCAGGATCAGGTGGTCCTCGCCCCGGATGTCGACCTCGAAGCCCGCGTCGGGCGCGAACAACACGAGGTCGCCCTCTTCGACGTTGCGGACCGTCGGTCCCACCGCCACGACCTTGGCCCAGTCGAGTCGCCGGTTCTGGGCTGCGGTTGCGGGGATGACGATCCCGGCCCGGCTCTTGCGCTCGCCCATCTCCTTCGTCGGCAGGGCGAGGATGCGATCGGCGGTCATGCGGATCGACTGCTTGACGTCATCGGGAGATTCACCGTCGGGGGGCATCAATGGCGAGGCTATCGGCCGCCGCATGGTTCCTGAGCTGCGGAAGGCGGCGGCTAGATTCACGCCGAGGACGCTCCTCGCTGGAGATTCGTGGCCGACACCATCGTGATTGCCCACCGCGTCAGCTCGAGGATCCGGGCTTACGTGCTGCTCACGAAGCCTCGGGTCATCGAGCTCCTGCTCGTCACGACCGTCCCGGCAATGGTCCTGGCGGACGGCGGACTCCCGTCGCTCACGCTGATCGGCGCGGTGCTCCTGGGCGGGACGTTGGCCGCCGGCGGCGCGAACACCATCAACTGCTGGATCGAGCGTGACCGAGATCGCGTCATGCATCGCACCCGGCGACGCCCGCTCCCGGCGGGGCAGATCGAACCCAGCCACGCTCTCGTGTTCGGCATCGTCCTGGAGGCCGTCGCGTTCCTGTGGCTCTGGGGCACGGTGAACCTGCTCGCAGCCTCGCTGGCCGTGAGCGCCATGCTCTTCTACGTCTTCGTGTACACGATCTGGCTCAAGCCGCGGAGCCCGCAGAACATCGTGATCGGCGGCGCTGCCGGCGCGGTGCCGGTCCTCGTCGGCTGGGCGGCGGTGACCGGAACGCTCGACGCCCCCGCCTGGGTGCTTTTCGCCATCGTGTTCTGCTGGACGCCACCGCATTTCTGGGCCCTGTCGCTCCGGTACCGCGAAGATTACGAGGCGGCAGGGATCCCGATGCTCCCGGTCGCGCGTGGGATCGCCAGCGCGGCGCGGCAGATCCTCGTGTACTCGCTGATCGTGGTGGCCGTCACGCTGGTGCTGTTCCGATTCGAGGCGATGGGAGTGGTCTACCTCGTCGCGGCGGTGGGGCTCGGCGCCGCGTTCATCTGGCAGGCGCTCGGCCTGCAGCGCGACGCCACTTCCAAACGCGCCATGCGGCTCTTCGCGTTCTCGAACACCTACCTCGCGCTGCTCTTCGCGGCCATTGCCGTCGACACGCTCGTCCGAGCCTTCTGACCGGCCGCGGCCGCCGTGGCGGCGCGGCTGGCTCCTCATCCTTGCCGGCGTCCTCACCGGCGTCCTCACCGTCGGCCTCGTGGCCGGTGTGCTCGTCGCCGTGCTCGGCGACGGCTCGGAGAGCGGCGGCACGACGCGTCCCGGCTCCGTCAGCGGCGCAGGCGGCGAGATCGGCTCCGCTGCTCCTGACTTCCAGCTCCCCGCCCTCGACGGGGGCGGCGACGTGCGGCTGGCCGACTATCGCGGCCGGCCCGTGATCGTGAACTTCTGGGCCTCGTGGTGCAACCCGTGCCGGAAGGAGTTCCCGCTCCTCAAGCAGGCGCTTCGGGAGCACCGTGCCCAACGACTGGCGGTGATCGGCGTGACCTACCAGGACATTCCCTCCGACTCGCGGGCGTTCGTGGAGCAGCGAGGTGCCGGCTGGTCGCAGGGCGTCGACGACGGCGGCGCGGTGGCGAGCGCGTACGGCGTGCACGCGATCCCGCAGAGCTTCTTCGTGCGTGCCGACGGCACCATCGCGGCGCGTGTCTTCGGCTTCACGAGCGAGTCCGCGCTCGCCCGTCCCCTCGCCCAGCTGTTGGCGACCGAGTGATGCGTATCTGAACGGTGCTGGGCGCCCCTGAGATACGCATCGGCGTCCTACTCCTCCCAGCGGAACAGCACCGCGGCGGCGACCGGCGCCGCGATCGCCCAGGTGAGCAGCACGAGCACGTGCCCGAGCGGGAACGCGTGCGCCGGCGA
>DATFPZ010000360.1:0-9200 GCA_035264545.1 Acidimicrobiia bacterium | reverse complement strand
CTTCGCCGTCGTCGGTGAGCTCGACGCGATGGACGCGCCGGTTGTCCGGGTCACGGTGCCGGGTGACGAGCCCGTCCGCCTCCATGCGGTTGAGGTGATGCGTCAGGGTGGGGCCCTCGACGCCCACCGCCTCGGCGAGCTCTCGTTGGGCGCCGTGGGCCTGCGCCTTGAGCGAGACCAACACGAGCCACGTCGGAAGGGAGCCGCCCGCCTCCGCCAGTGACTCGTCGAAGGCACGGCTCACCACCTTGGCCGTGCGGGTCAGCAAGAGGCCGATCGGCTCGGCGTCGGGCCGTGCCATGGCCGAAACGATAGATATCGAACGATTCGATGCCGAACTGGGCCGCCCCCGTATCCGCTGTTCGTGTGCGTCCGAGTTGTACGTTCGGCTTTCGGGCAATCGAGCGGGCGCAGACGCATGGTCGAGGTTGCTGACCCGAGACAGGCTTCAGAAGCCGGGCGGCTGGCGCAGAAGAGCGCCGACGCGTTTCAAGCCGGCGAGCTCGGAAAGGCCCAGCGCCTCGCAGGCGACAGCGCGCTGGCGTCCGCCTACACGCACCTCCAGCAAATCGTCGGAGTCATCGCGGTCCTGTTGCCGTTCGCACTCCTCATCGGCAACAAGGCCTTGAGCGGTGACGAGCTCGAGAGCTCGATCAGCGCCTACTACCACACGCCCATGGGCGACGTCTTCGTCGGCGCTCTCTGCGCGCTCGGTGTCTTCTTCCTGTCCTACAACTACAAGCCGCTTCCGGGATTCAACCTCGACAACAAGCTGAGCACGCTCGCCAGCGTCGCCGCGTTTGGCGTCGCGTTCTTCCCGACCACAAGTGACGCGACCCCGGCTACGCAGAGCGAGCAGGTCGTCGGGCGCGTGCACCTGTCCTTCGCGTTCGTGCTGTTCGGTCTGCTCGCCGTCTTCGCGCTCTTCCTGTTCCCCCGGGCGGGCGGCGAGATGACGGCGGCGAAGCGGCACCGGAACATCGTCTACAAGGCGTGTGGCTGGATCATCGTCGGTGCGATGGTGCTGGTGCCGGTGTCCAATCTCACCGACCCGCCGGACGGGTTGCATGCGTTCTTCTGGCTGGAGACGATCTGTGTCGTCGCGTTCGGCGTCTCGTGGCTGGTCAAGGGCGGGTTCCTCGGGATCCTGGCGGACAAGAAGCCGACACCGACGCCGGCGCCGGCCGCCCCGTAGACGCTCCTCAGGCTCGCGACGAGACTTGGCGTCATGGATCCTCACGAGATGGAAGAGCTGTTCCTCAGGCACCGCGAAGCTGAGGCGCGCCGCGACTACGACGCCGTCATGGACACGTTCACGGCGGACTGCTACTTGGAAACCATCGCGCTCGGACTTCGCAGCGAAGGGCGCGAGGCCGCGCGTGCCGCGTACGTCGGCTACTTCACCGCGTTTCCCGACCTCAAGCCCGACGACCAGGCCGTGGCCTTCGGCGACGATGCGATGGTCGCATGGGGCTACCTGGGCGGCACGAGTGGTGGTGACTGGCTCGGCGTCGCTCCTACCGGTCGATCTTTCGCCGTGCCGTTCACGAACGTCGCACGGTTCAAGGACGATCTGATGGCGGGGGAAAGCCTTTACTTCGACCTGGCGACGCTCTGCGAGCAGGCCGCGCTACCACTCGACGAAATACGCGCCGCAGCAAAGGCGCGAGCCGCGGCTGCTTCTCGACCGTCGTAGCCGCCGGGCCCTACAGATCCGGCAGGCCCATGGCGAGGTTGGGGGCTTCGATGCCGCCGTCGACCTCGAGGATCTTGCCGGTGACGAAGCTGCTCGCGGGGGAGGCCAGGTAGAGGGCGGCGATCGCGATGTCGTCGGTCTCGCCGAGGCGCCGCATCGGCGTCTTGTCGACCATCTCGGTGCGGAGGTCCTCGTTGGTGAGGACGATCTCGAGCGCCGACGTCGCAACCGATCCGACCGCGATCGCGTTCACCCGCACTCGGGGCGCGAGGTCGAACGCCAGGAGGCGTGTCATGTGCGAGAGCGCGCCTTTCGCGGTGCCGTAGGCGACGAAGCCCCGGTCCGTCAGCCGCCCCATCGCCGACGAGATGTTCACGATGCTCCCGCCGTCGCCGGCGAGCATGTGCGGCACGGCGAGCTTGCTGAGCGTGAACGCGGTCGTGACGTTGAAGTGGAACGCGCCCTCGAATGCCTTCTCGCTCGTGTCGAGGAACGGGCCGGGCATGCTGCCCCCGGCGTTGTTGACGACGATGTCGATGCGGCCGAACTCGCTCATCGCCTGGTCGACGAGAAGCTCGAGATTGGCCGTCTCGTTCACGTCGCACGGGACGCCGAGCGCCCGCCGCCCGAGATCGGACACCTGGTACGCGACGTCCTCGAGCTGCTCCTTGGTGCGCGACGCGATCACGACGTCGGCACCGGCCTCGGCGAAGCCGAGCGCGCAGGCGGCGCCGATGCCGCGGCCGGCGCCGGTGACGATGGCGACCTTGTCGGTGAGGCTGAACCGCTCGAGCAGCATCGTGGCTCCTTATCGAAAGACGAGTGGTGCGCGTTTCACGCCCGCGATCACGGCCGAGTGGCTGCGTTCGACGTGGCCCGCCGGTTCGACGGTCTCGAACCGGTCGAGCAGCTCCTCGAGGAGCACCCGGGCCTCGATGCGGGCGAGCGTCGCGCCGATGCAGAAGTGGGCGCCGAAGCCGAAGGCGACGTGGTGGTTGGGATCGCGCCCGATGTCGAACCGGTCGGCAGTCGGTCCGAACTGGCGATCATCCCGGTTGGCCGACGCGTAGAGCATCAACACCGGATCGCCCTCCCGGACCGCTTGCCCGCCCAGCTCGGTGTCGCGGGTCGCGGTCCGCATGAAGCTGACGACCGGCGTGGTCCAGCGCAGCATCTCCTCGACCGCCGTCGGAAGCGCCGACCGGTCACGGCGTAGCTGCTCCCACGCCGCCGGGCGATCAGCGAGTGCTACCAACCCGCCGGAGACCATGTTGCGGGTCGTCTCGTTGCCCGCCACGAGCAGCTGGACGAGGAACATCGCCAGCTCGGCGTCGCTGAGTCGCCGGCCGTCCATCTCGACCTGCGCCAGCACCGAGATGAGGTCGTCACGGGGATCGGCGCGGCGGGCGACGGTCGTCGCCAGGAGCGTCTCGTGCATGTCGGCCTGGAGCGCCAGCCGCTTCTCTTCCGGCCAGTCGGTGGCTCCGGGGATCACCGCCTCGGACCACTCGAAGAAGCGTGGCCAGTCGTCGTCGGGGATGCCGAGGAGCGCGCTGATGATGTACAGCGGGAACGGAACCGCGACGGTCTCGACGAAATCGACCGGACGTTCCGGCTCGATCTCGTCGACGAGCAGCTTCGCCCGCCGGCGCACGTCGGCCTCGAGCGCCCGCATCCGCCCCGGCGCGAAGCCGGGCTGTACGAGCTTGCGGTACACGGTGTGCTCGGGCGGATCGGTGTGCATCATCGTCGGCGGCGAGTCGTAGCTGGCGCCGATCTCCATGACGAGAATCCCGCGCCCGGAGCAGAACGTCTCGGGGTCGGTCGACACCGCCATCACGTCGTCCCACCGGCTGACGGCCCAGAACCCCTTCGTGTCGTTCCACGCAACGGGCGCCTCGTCGCGCAGCCGCGCGTAGTGCGGGAAGGCGTCGCCGGCGTAGAACGCGTCGTCGATCAGCGGGTCGGTGAGCGGCTCGTGGACGGGCATGACGCGGCTACTGGCGCGTGAACGCCGGGCTGTTGGAGTCGGCCGGGACGGTGTCGAGCGGCTCGGCGACCTCGTCGACGGTCGGCCCGACGCGGGCGGCGATCGGCGCCAGAGCGTCGAGCTCGAAGTCGTAGACGAACGCGGCGTTCCCCGCCAGCAGCTGTTGCAGCTCGGCGGGATCGGTGCCGGCGAACGACCGCCGCAGACTCTCCGTGGTGTACGGGTGCGTGCCCTCGTCGTGCGGATAGTCGCTGCCCCACATGAACTTGTCGATGCCGACTGCGTGGCGCGTCTGCGCCTCACGCGGGCTCGGGAAGCTGGCAGCGATCCAGCAGTTGCGGGTGAAGTACTCGCTCGGCTTGAGCGGCAGCCGCTGGTCGTCGGAGTACTTGATCTCGCCGACCCGACCGGATGCCATCTGCGCGTGGTAGCCGTCGATCATGGTCAGCGTGCTCGGGACCCACGACGCGCCCTGCTCGGTGACGACGAACTTCACGTTCGGATGCCGCTCGAACACGCCGGCGAGGATGAGGTGCCACAGGGCGCGGTGCGAGTACCACGACGTCTCGACCAGCCACAGCACGTTCGCGACCTCGTACTTGCCGTAGTTCGGCGAGCCGCTACCCGAGTGGTGGTTCAGCGGGACCTGGAGATCCTCGCACGCCGACCACAACGGCTCGTAGACCGGGTCGTACAGCGGCGCGATCTCCGAGTCGTCGGGACGGCCGGGGAGCAAGACGCCCCCGCGCAGACCGGACTCTTTGATGAAGCGCACGTCCTGCACGGCCTCGTCGACGTCGTTGAGGAAGATCTGCCCGACGCCGGCGCGCCGCTCGGGAGCCACCGCGCACCAATCGGCGAGCCAGCGGTTGTGGGCGCGGATGCCGGCGAGGCGCCGCTCGAAGTCACGGGGCGACGGCGGCCGGGCGACCAGCGACGCGGTGGGGAAGAACGGCGGCACCGTGTTCGGGAAGATGACCTCGCCGACGATGCCGTCCGCCTCGAGCTCGGAGATGCGCCGCTCGTGGTCCCAGTTCCGCGCGCGGCCTTCGCGTTGCAAATCCCCGAACGGGTTCTTGTACGCGCCGCGCCAGTCATCGAACTCGTCGCGGTACCCGGGCGCGAGGTACTCGCGGTACTGCTCCATGGACCCGCCGGCGTGGCAGTCCGCCGACACGAGGACGTACCGATCGCCGGCCGGCAGCGTCGCGGCGTCGCTCACCGTGCCTGCGCTTTCACGCGGTCGTCGATCTTGAAGACCTGCATCGCGTTCTCGCGCAGGAACCTCGGCCATACGTGGTCGCGGAAGGGAACGTCGGGGAGCTCCCGGAAGATCCGCTCGAGCGACAGACCCATCGGGAAATACCCGGCGTACATGACCTTGTCGGCGCCGCGTGTGTTCGCGTAGTCGACGATCGCCTTCGGGTAGTACTTCGGCGCGAACGCCGAGGTCATGTAGTACAGGCCGGGCCACTTCAACATGAGCTTCACCGCCAGCTCCTCCCACGGCTCGGCGCCGTGCCGCATGACGATCCGCAGCTCGGGGAAGTCGAAGCAGACCTGGTCGAAATGCTCGACGTGCTGGCACGCAGACGGGAACCGCGGCCCTGCGATCCCGGCGTTCACGACCACCGGGATGTCGAGCTCGACGCACGTCGCGTACACGGCGTACGCCTTCGGGTCGTCGACCGGCACTTGAGGCAGGCAGCCGGCGGGAAAGAACGTGACCGCGGCGAGGTCCTGCTCGTCCTTCGCCCGGCGGATCCCGCGGACGGCGCCCATCACGTCGTTGGGATCGACCTCGAGCGACAGCAGGACGCGGCCGGGGTAGCGGTCGCGGGCTTCGAGCGTCTGCTTCGTGAGGCCGAAGAGCCCGATGTCGATGCCGTGCCGGTCCATCTCGGCGAACGTCGCTTCGATGGGGTCCTCGTTCTCGTCGAAGTCGCCGGGGACGTCCTTGAACATGTACTCGGCGAGGAAGGTCATGTCCTCCTTCGTCTCTTTGTCCTTGGCGCCTTTTCGGAGATAGTCGTACACGGCACGACGATCGCGGTGGGGAAAGCCGATCATCAGGTCCACGGCACCGATTCCCTGCGGCATGGCCACAGGTCGAAACTACGGCATCGTGCAATCAATCCGCATCCTGCTCGAGGGTCGCCCGGGATCGGGGAAGACGACGCTCGCTCGCCGGATCGTCTCCGGACTACGCGAGCGCGACATTCCGGTCACCGGCTTCACGACCGAGGAGATCCGACACGCAGGCACGCGCGTCGGCTTCGCGATCGAGACCGCCGACGGCGATCGAGGAACGCTCGCGCACGTCGACCTGCCCGGCCCACCGCGCGTCGGCAAGTACGGCGTCGACCTCGATGCGCTCGAGGAACTGGCGATCCCGGCCGTGCGGCCTTCATCCGGATCGCTCGTTGTGATCGACGAGCTGGGCAAGATGGAGCTCGCGTCGAACCCGTTCCGAGAAGCGGTCGAGGTGCTCTTTGCGTCGCCCGCCGACGTGGTCGCGACTGTGCACGCTTTCCGCCATCCGTTCACTGACGCGCTCAAAGCACGTCCGGGGGTCGAGCGGCTGCAGGTCACCGCAGCCAACCGGGACGACCTCGCCCGGATCCTCGTCCGTAAGCTTGTGGCATGAGCGCCGAGCTTCGGCAGAGCGAGCTTCTGGAGAACGGACGCGCCGCAATTGCAGCCCGTGATTGGTCGTTGGCGCTTTCGTTGTTCCGGGAGGCTGACGCCGCCCGTGCGCTCGAGCCGAGCGACGTGGAACGGCTCGGCGAGGCTGCGTTCTGGATGGGCCACCTCGAGGAGTGCATCGCCGCACGAGAGCGCGCCTACGCCGGACTCGTCGAGGAGGGTGACGTCCGGGCCGCCGCGCTCGTCGCCCTCCATCTCGCCTTCCACCATGCCGGGCGAGGCGCAATCGCCGTCGCCGGTGGATGGTTGGAAAGCGCGGTCGCTCTTCTGGCCGACCTGCCCGAGTGCGCCGAGCAGGGTTGGCTGACGTGGATACAAGCCATCGTCGCGGCTGTGCTGCTCGCTGATCACGAGGAGGCTCTGCGGCTCGCAGAGCGCACGCTCGAAATCGGTCGCGCCGTCGGGGATCGAGACGTCGAGGCTTTGGGCGCCTTGGAGAAGGGCGGAGCGTTCATCCATCTCGGGCGGGTGGACGAAGGTCTCTCGCTGCTCGACCAGGTCATGGCGCGTGCGGTCAGTGGGCTCCTCGGGCCGTGGGCATCGGCGGCCATCTACTGCGGGACTATCAACACGTGTGCCGCTTTCGGTGACTATCGCCGCGCAGCCGAATGGATCAAAGAGGTACAGCGCGGGCCCGGGGAGGTCCGCGCGTGCGAGTTCCCGGGCGACTGCCGTCTGCACCGAGCCGAGATCCTGCAGTTGCGAGGTGAGTGGGAAGAAGCGGAAGTCGAAGCCGCCCGTGCCTGCGACGAGCTCGAGAGCTGGGATACCACGCACGTCGCGGTCGGTCTGTACGAGCTGGGGATGCTCAGTCTGCGGCGAGGTGACATCTCGGCCGCCGAACACGCTTTTCGTCAGGTCGAAGACGTGGGCGGCACTCCCGAGCCGGGGCGTGCGACGCTCCAGCTCCTGCGCGGGCGTCCCGAGGCGGCGTCGGCATCACTGAAGGAGGCCTTGGACGCAGCCGGCAGCGATGCGCTGGCGCGGATGCGACTGCTGCCTGCGGCGACCGAGGCCGCGCTGAAGACGGGAGACGTCGAAAGCGCACGGCGCCATGCCGACGAGCTCGCCGCGATCGCTGATCGGTACCCGACGGTCGCGCAGCACGCCCGCGCTGCTCAGGCGTGCGGTGAGGTGGCGGCGGCCTCGGATGACTTCGAGATCGCGCGAGCCAAGCTCCGAGAAGCGTCCGAGCACTGGCAGCACGTCGGCGCCCGGTACGACGAAGCGAGGGCACGGGTTGCACTCGGCCTTGTGCTTCGTGAGACGGGCGAGATCGACGCCGCCGAGATCCAGCTCCAGCGGGCGCTCGATGCCTTCGAACGTTTGACGGCGACGTTCGACGTGGTTCGCGTGACCGAGCTGTTGGGAAGGGCTGCTCCGCACGCGCGCGTCGTCCGGACGTTCATGTTCACGGACATCGAGGACTCGACAACGCTGCTGGCGACGATGGGCGACGACCGATGGTCCGAGGTCTTGCGTTGGCACGACTCGACATTGCGCCGGCTGTTCGATCGGTTCGACGGGCAGGAGATCAAGCAGCGCGGTGGGGGCGACGGGTTCTTCGTCGCCTTTCCCTCGGCCGAAGCCGCGCTCGACTGCGCTCTGGCTATTCAGCAGGCCATGACCGAAAGCGCTGACGATCGACGCCCGCCGATTCGGGTCCGCATCGGCGCGCACGAGGCGGAAGCGACGCGCAGCGTCGATGACTACGGTGGCCGCGGCGTCCACGAAGCCGCTCGTATCGCGGCCCTCGCGAGTGGCGGTGAGGTCTTGGTGAGCATTGGAACGGTGGAGTCCGCGGGGTCACGTCACCCGGTGACAGACACCAGATCCGCCGCGCTCAAGGGCCTCGCCGAACCTGTCGCCGTCGGGTCGCTCGTCGGGCCATGAGCGACCCGCTGCCGCGCTGGATGCGGCGCATCCCGACGACGAGCGGGGACGTCCCCGACGCGGTGCCGGCGGCGACGGTCGTGCTGTTGCGGGACGCGCCCGCCGGCGGTGTCGAGACGCTCATGGTGCGGCGCAGCTCGAAGCTCGAGTTCGCCGGCGGGATGTGGGTGTTCCCGGGCGGGCGGGTCGACCCGGACGACATCCCGCCCGGCGGCGACGTGATCGAGGCGGCACGCCACGCCGCCGTGCGCGAGGCGCTCGAAGAAGCCGATTTGGTAGTCGACGCCGGCGCGCTGGTGCCGTTTGCTCACTGGGTCCCGCCGCCGGTCACGGCCAAGCGGTTCGCGACGTGGTTCTTCCTCGGCCCCGCGCCGGCGGGCGCCGTCACCGTCGACATGGGTGAGATCCGCGACCACCGCTGGCTCCAGCCCGCCGACGCGATCGCCCGGCGCGATGCCGAGGAGATCGAGCTCGCGCCGCCGACGTGGGTGACGCTGCACCGGCTCGCTCGCTCCCCGGACGTGGCGGCGGCGGTGGCAGAGGCGCGCGCGACGCAACCCGAGTTCTTCGAGACGCACATCGCGCGCGTCGAAGGTGGCGCGGCTGCGCTGTGGGAAGGCGACGCCGGTTACGAGTCGAACAACGCCGACGCGGCCGGTCCGCGGCACCGGCTCTGGATGTTGCCGACCGGCTGGCGCTACGAGCGCACTTAGGGGGCGAGGCGATGCGGGCGGTGAGACACACGGACAACGGGATCGAGGTCGTCGACGTCCCGCGGCCCGACACGGACGACGGGCGCGTTCGCATTCGCGTCCGCGGCGCCGGGATCTGCGGTTCCGACCTGCACATGCTCACGTGGGGGCCCATGCCCGTCACGCTCGGGCACGAGATCGCGGGTCACCTTGACGACGGCAC
>DATFPZ010000359.1:0-3287 GCA_035264545.1 Acidimicrobiia bacterium | reverse complement strand
CGACTCCTCTCTGGAGGAAGTCGACCGACTCGACCGGCTGGCGGTGAACCTGCTCGTCCTGGCGCGCTCGCGCTCTGCCGGGCCGCCCCGTCTCGAGCCGGTTGAGCTCGGCGAGCTGTCGCGACGCGCGGCCCAGACCGTGGCGCGGTCGCGCGACGGCGCCGCCGTGCCGGTCCACGTGACCGGGTCGGCGCAGGTGCGAGGCGACGAGGACGCCATCGAGCGGGCTGTCCTCAATCTGGTCGAGAACGCTGCCCGCCACGCCGATGCGCGTGTCGATGTGGAGGTGTCGAGCGATGGCGACCGCGCCGTGGTTGCGGTGCGGGACGACGGTCCCGGGTTCCCGCCCGAGCTTCTCCGTCAGGCGTCGGAACGGTTCGTGCGAGGGACAAACGGCGGACGCGGCACCGAGAACGGGGCCGGCCTGGGCCTCGCGATCGTCGACGCCATCGCCACCGCTCACGGCGGCGATCTCGAGATCGGGAACGGCGTCGAGGGCGGCGCTTTGGTGCGGCTTCGCATCCCGCTCGCGTCCGGGGCCTGAGCAGCGATCGACGCGTAGCCTCATCACGAGCACTTCAATCATCTGGGTGGATGTGAGCTCCTTCACGGCGCCCGGAGACGAGGTCGAGCGGATGATGTACGGGTGGGTGGAGCATCTCGCATTGCTTGCCGGCCGCCATGGTCGATCAGCCGGCGGAGCCGACGGGCACGGTGCTGCGCGAGCCGACCGTCCGCGAGCTCGCGAGCCGGGCCGGGTTCGAGTCGGTCGAGGTCCTCCCGGTCGAGAACGACTTCTTCCGCTTCTACCGCTTGCGTCTGTAGGTTGAGCTCCGTGGCATCTCCGTATTTCAAGAGCTTCCGTGACCCCGACACCACGATGGAGGTCGAGGGCGTCGTGGAGCGGCAGCTGGAGCTCGGCGACCTGACAGTCGGGCGCCAGACTCTGCAGCCCGGGTGGCGCTGGTCGACGCACATCCGTCCGCACGTCGGCGGCGACTGGTGCCAGGCTCGTCACGTCGGCGTCATGCTCTCGGGCCGGCTTGGAATCAAGCTGCGGGACGGGACGACGTTCGAGCTCGGCCCCGACGACGTCTTCGACGTCCCGCCCGGCCACGACGGCTACGTCATCGGTCACGAGCCGGTCGAGACGATCGAATGGGGAGGCAGCCGTGCGTTCTGGGGTACGCGCGCCGGCGCGCACGGCCGGGCGCTGGCGACGCTGCTGTTCACCGACCTCGTGGACTCCACCGCCATCGCCAACCGGCTCGGTGACAGCGCCTGGCGCACGCTGCTGTCGGACCACTTCGAGTCGGCGCGCACACAGCTCGATCGGTTCCAGGGCCGGGAGGTCAAGACGACGGGTGACGGGATGCTCGCCGCGTTCGAGGGGCCGGCCCAGGCGCTGCAAGGCGCGGCGGCGATCCGACGCGCCGCCAACCGTGAAGATCTTCACGTTCGCGCCGCCGTGCACGTCGGCGAGGTGGAGGTCGTGGGTTCGGACCTTCGCGGGGTTGCCGTGCACGAGGCGGCACGAATCATGGCGCAAGCCGCCGAGGACGAGATCCTGGTGTCCGAGACGACGCGCCTGCTCGCGCAGACCTCGCGACTCGAGTTCGAGGATCGCGGCAGTCGCGAGCTCAAAGGCCTGCCAGGAGACTGGCGGCTGTTCGCCTACGTCGCCGAGCCGCAGCCGGCGTGACCAGCGACTCCCGCCCGGTGATCTTCGCCGTCGACGACGATCTGTCGTCGATCGGGCACATCAGCGCCGAGTTGGAGCGGCGTTACGACCGGGACTACAGGATCTTCTTCAGCACTTCGGGGAGGGAGGCCGTCGAGCAGCTGGAGAGGATGCAACAGGCGGGCGATCGCGTCGCGCTCGTGCTCGCCGACCAGTGGATGCCCGAGCTCACGGGGCCGGAGCTGCTCGCCCTCGTCCCGGACCTGCACCCGCAGGCGAAGCGGGCGTTGCTCGTCGGATGGGGCGACTGGGGTGACGAGCCGACGGCGGACGCGATCCGCGCCGCGATGGCGCTCGGCCGCATCGACTATTACGCGTTGAAGCCGTGGAAGTCCCCCGACGAGTACTTCCACCGGACGGTGAGCGAGTTCCTCCACGAGTGGTCGCGCGCCGACGCCTCGGTCCCGCAGGAGGTCAACGTCGTCGCCGACCCGTGGTCACCACGTGCCCACGAGATCCGGAACCTCCTCACGCGCAACGGTGTCCCGCACGTGTTCCACCCGAACAACTCGCCCGACGGCGAAGCGGTGCTGCGGCAAGCCGGGCAAGCGGGGACGACGAAGCCCGTCGTCGTGATGCTCGACGGCCGCACCTTCGTCGATCCGTCGAACGCCGAGCTCGCACGTGGCTACGGCGCGATGACCGAGCTCGAGGGCCGGCGAGAGTTCGACGTCGTCATCGTGGGCGCGGGCCCGGCGGGGCTCGCAGCCGCGGTGTACGCATCATCGGAGGGGTTGCGCGCCTTGGTTGTCGAGTGCGAGTCGATCGGCGGCCAGGCGGGATCGAGCTCTCGAATCCGGAACTACCTCGGGTTCGCACGAGGCGTGAGCGGGGCCGAGCTCGCTCAGCGCGCGTATCAGCAGGCGTGGGTGTTCGGGACCACATTCCTCTTGATGCGCGACGTCACCGGATTGCGCACCGAAGATGACGATCACGTGCTCACGATCTCCGACGGCAGCGAGGTCCGAGCCCGCAGCGTCGTCCTCGCCACGGGTGTCACCTACCGCCGCCTCGACATCCCCGATCTCGAGCGCCTCCACGGCAGCGGCGTCTTCTATGGTTCGTCGCCGTCCGAGGCGCCGCGGTTCACCGGGGGTCAGGTGTGCGTCGTCGGCGGCGGGAACTCGGCCGGGCAGGCGGCCGTTCACCTGAGCCGGTATGCGGAGCGGGTCACGATGGTCGTGCGGGCCCCCACGCTCGCCTCGAGCATGTCGCAGTACCTACGGGACGAGATCGACGCGATTCCGTGCATCGACGTTCGCGTCTCGACTCAAGTCGTAGACGGCGAGGGAGAGAGCCGCCTCGAGCGGCTCACGTTGCGTACCGCTGCCGGGGACACGACGACGGTGCCGGCCGATGCGCTCTTCCTCCTCATCGGCGCCAGTCCGCACACCGAATGGCTCCCGCCCGAAGTCGCCCGCGACGAGCAGGGTTACGTCGTCACCGGCCCCGACGTGGCGGGCGATCGTGCCGGAACCGGCTGGAGGCTCGAGCGCCCACCACTGATGTTCGAGACGACCGTGCCGGGCGTGTTCGCGGTGGGTGA
>DATFPZ010000358.1:0-10115 GCA_035264545.1 Acidimicrobiia bacterium | reverse complement strand
GTCCGGGATACCGGTCCTCGGGGCCGCGGAAGCGGTCCGGATCGACTGTGGGCTCGCCGGCGTCGAGCGCGGAGAACGGAATCGTGCGCCCCTCTCGCACGGCGCGCGTCTTCGCCTTGTTCGCGAGAATCCGGAAGATCCACGTCTTGAGCGACGAACGGCCTTCGAACCGTCCGACGCCGTCGAGGACGCCGATCCAGGCCTCCTGCACGACCTCTTCGGCCACTGCTCGGCTGCGGACGTAGAGCTGCGCCACGCGGAGCATCGCGGGACCGTGAAGGCGAACGAGGGTGGCGAAGGCGGCTTCGTCTCCGGCCCGCAGCCCGTCGAGGAGGAGCAGCTGGTCCTGGATCACCCGGCGGTGAGCTCGAGAGTGCGGAGGCCTCGCGCGTCGACCCAGATGCGCTCTCCCGCCGTGACGATCTTCATCAGGACGGCGTCGCAGTGCGGGCAGCGGAGGACGAGGCCGGCCGAGCGGTAGAGCCGGACGGCGCCGAGCGGGCCGTCGGTGTCGCACGCATCGCACGTTCCCACCGCCAGCGTCATCTCCGCCCCGTAGACCGCGTGCAGGATCCCGGCCGCCGAGTTTCCGTCGAGCACGAGGTCGCTCACAGTCACGTTCCCGTCGGGCCGAACCGCTCCGTCTTCACGAGCCCAGGATCGTGGCCCAGGTCGACCAGCGCAAGGGCTACCGCCTCGACGAACGGCGTCGGGCCGCAGACGAAGGCCAGCGGCCGCTGGTCGGGCGGCGGCGCCACATCGGCGAGCAGCTCGGCGTCGACCCGGCGCGAGTGGCCGGCCCAGCCGTCGGGCTGCGTGCGCGTGAGCGTCAGGACGACGTCGAGGCCGCCGCCGGCGAGGCGCTCGAGCTCGTCGCGATAGATCACGTCCGCGAGCGTTCTCGCGGAATAGACGAGCGTGGTGGGGATTGCGCCACGCTGGCGGATCATCGCCATCAGCGGCACCACGCCCGAACCGCCGCCGACGAGGAGGATAGGGCCGGGGTAGTCGGCGTCCCAGACGAAATACCCGCCGACGGGGCCGCGGATCTCGAGCTCGTCGCCCGCGCGCGCCTCGGCGGTCAGGTACGGCGAGACCTCTCCGTCGTCGATCTCCTCGACGGTCAGCTCCACCCGCTCGCCGTCCTCGGGCGGCGCGGCGATCGAGTAGCTGCGCTCGGCCTGGTAGCCGTCCTCCGCGGTCAGGCGGATGTCGACGTGTTGGCCCGCACGGTGACCCGGCCAGCCGGGCACGTCGAGGGCGATCGTCTTGACGCGGGGCGTCTCGGGGCGCACCTCGGCGATCGAGGCCGTGCGCCAGCCTAGTCGCCCCAGTACCGCTGCTCCCGCCAAGGGTCTCCGTACAGGTGGTAGCCGTTCGACTCCCAGAAGCCGGGCTCGTCGGTCGCGGTGAGGCGGAGGCCGCGCACCCACTTGGCGCTCTTCCAGAAGTACAGGTGGGGCACGAGCAGGCGTGCCGGGCCCCCGTGCTCGGGATCGAGCGGCTCGCCCTCGTAGGTGTTCGCGACCCAGGCCTTGCCGCCGGTGAGGTCCTCGAGCGGCAGGTTCGTCGTGTAGCCGCCGTCGCAGAACGCGGTCGCGTACTCGGCCTCGGTCTCGATGCCCTCGAGGAGCGTGTCGACGGACACGCCCTCCCAGGTCGTGTCCAGCTTCGACCACCGGGTGACGCAGTGGATGTCGACGGTGACCGTCTCGGTCGGCAACGCGTGAAACTCGTCCCAGCTCCAGCGGTGCAGCTCGTCGACCTCGCCGAGGATGGTGAAGTCCCACTCCTGGATCGGCCTGTGCGGCGTAGGCCCGGCCGAGAGCACGGGGAAGTCGGGCGTCACGTACTGGCCCGGCGGCACGCGGTCGGCGGGCGCGTCGCGGCGCTTGCCGCGGAAGCCTCTCGAGATCGGCGGCATCGCCTGCGACGATACAACCGTGAGAGGATCGGCTCCATGAAACAGGCGTTCTTCGCCGACGACGCGCCGAAGCCCGGTGGGCGGTATTCGCATGCGGTGCGGGCGGGCGACACGGTCTACCTCGCCGGCCAGGTGCCGCACGATCCCGCGACGGGTGAGGAGCCCGAGGGGTTCGAGGAGCAGGCTCGCCAGGCGTTTCGGAACCTGGAGGCCGAGGCTCGGGCGGCGGGCGCGTCGCTCGCGGACGCCGTGCGTGTGGGCGTCTATCTGCGGGACATGGGCGACTTCGCCGTCATGAACGAGGTCTTCGCGGAGTTCGTCCGGGAGCCGGCGCCGGTGCGGACGACGATCCAGTCCGACCTACCCGGGTTCGCGATCGAGGTCGACGCCGTCCTCTACCTTGGGATCTGAGCCCGCGGAGGTCTACGCCGCGCTCCTGACGCCCCTCGCGCCCGACGGCGGCGTGCACGAGGCGGCGCTCCGAGCTCACTGCCGGTCGCTCGTGGCCGCCGGTATCGACGGCGTGCTGGTCGCCGGCACGACCGGCGAGGGGCCGTTGCTCGGCGACGACGAGGTCGTGCGAGCGGTCTCGGCGCTCGCGGGGGAGACGCGCGTACTGGCTCACGTCGGCCGGCCCTCGACGGCTGCGACCGTGGCGCTTGCGAAACGAGCCCTCGACGCCGGCGCTGACGAGCTCTCGGTCGTCGTGCCCTACTACTACGACCTCGGCGACGAGCAGGTCCTGCGCCACTTCTCCGCGGTGGTCGAGGCGGTGTCGTCGGTGCTCGCGTACGTGATTCCCGCGCGCACGGTCAACGACGTCTCGGCGGATTTGCTCGCCCGCCTCGCCGAGGCGGGTGTCGCCGGGGTGAAGGATTCGACGAAGTCGCTCGAGCGGCACGAGGAGTACCTCGACGTCGCCCGGGGCCAGGCCGGGTTCCGCGTCTACATGGGCTCCGACGGGCTCGCCGCCGAGGCGCTCGAGCGGGGCGCCACGGGGCTCATCTCGGCGGTCGCGAACGCGCGGCCGGAGCTCGTCGTCGCCCTCCGCGACGGCGCTAGCGAGATCAAGCCGGAGCTGCTCGCGGTGCGCGCGGAGGCGGGCGGTCTTTCGGGGCTGAAGCGCCTCGTGGCCGAGCGGATCGACGGCTATCCCGTCGCCGTTCGGGCCCCGCTGGGTTGATGCGCGTCCTCACCGTGGGGGAGACGATGGCCCTGCTTGATCCGCTCGGCGACGGTTCGACGTACAAACTGCGGATTGGCGGCGCCGAGTCCAACTTTGCGGTCGCGCTCACGCGCCTCGGTGTCCGCGTGACCTGGTTCTCGCGGCTCGGCGCGGACGGTTTCGGCGACCTCGTCGAGCGGACGTTGACGCGCGAAGGCGTCGACGTGCGGGCGAGCCGTGATGCCGACCGGCCGACGGGCTGCTACTTCAAGCAGCGCGCGGGCGGCGCGACGACGATGCTCTATTACCGCGCCGGGTCGGCTGCTTCGGCGCTCTCTCCGGACGACGTTCCCGACGAGGCGCTCGACGGTGTCGACCTCGTCCACCTGACGGGGATCACGACCTCGCTCGGCCCGGGCCCTCGCGAGCTCGTTCACGACCTCGCCCGTCGCGCCCGCGAGCGCGGGGTCGCCGTGGTGCTCGACCCGAACTACCGGCCTGCGCTGTGGCACGGCCCCGCGGACGCCGCCGCCGCATTTCCGCGGGCGAACTGGGTGCTCTGCGGGCTGGACGAAGGGAACCTGCTCTTCGGCACGCACTCCGCTGAGGCGCTCGCGACGGCGCTCGGCACTCGGGTCGTGATCCGGGTGGGCGAGCTCGGCGCGCTCGTCAGTGACGACGGCCGCCTCGTCGAGGTGAGGCCACGGCGGCTGGAGGATGTGGTCGACGAGGTCGGCGCCGGCGACGGCTTCGCCGCAGGCTTCGCTTACGGCCTTCTCCAGGGCTGGCCGCCGATGCGTTGCGCGAACGCGGGCAACGTGGTCGCCGCAGGCGCACTGCGGGGAGGCGGGGACTGGGAGACGTACCCGCTGCTCGACGACGTGCGAGAGCTGCTCTAGGTGCCCGCCTGGCAGCACGCCGAGACGCTCGTCCTTCGCTACTGGAAGGGCGGCGGCCCGGTCGGAGCCATGCCCGCACGCGTGGTCTCGCCGGCCGAGCCGGTCATCTGGGTGGCGCTCGGTACGCGCGTGAAGTGGTCGGGTGGTGGCCGCGCGCATGATCCGCGAGGCCTCGCTCGAGGAGCGCTTCAACAGGCGACGTGGCCGCTTCCGACTCTTCCAGCCGACTGGGACCGGACCGACTAGCCGTGTCCGGGGTCAGACCCTGGACGTGGCCAGCGGAGACGGCGGTCTCGCTTTCGCTCACGGGTTTCCGAGAGGGGGACACGTTCGCTTCAGGCGTGTCTGGGGTCAGACCCCGGCCGTGGCCGTTCGGGCTAGGCGGGCGCCGCGGTGGCGCGGTTCTGGAAGACGTTGTCCAGGGCTGCTCGCCGGCCGACCGCCAGCGCGCCCGTCAGCACCGCGGCCTCGCCCAGCGACGAAACCTCGACGCGCGGGGGATATGGGAGCCACTCGCGCAGCCGTTCGCGCACGGGCTCGAGCAGAAGGTCGCCGTTGGTTCCCAGCCCGCCGCCGAGGACGACCAGGGCCACGTCGGCGACCGCGGCGATCGGGACGACGTGCAGGGCGATCCGGCGCGCCTCCTCGTCGACGATCCGCCGCGCCAGCGCGTCGCCCGCGCGGGCCGCGCCGAAGACGTCCCGCGGGTCGAATGGAGCCGCGACCGCTGTCGCGCCGTCGAACGACGATGCCAGCCCGCGGGCCACGTCCGAGAGCGCACCGGCGCAGGGGTCGATGTCGCCGTTGGCGGATCCGGCCGAGACGAGGTCGACCTCCCCGGCGGCGCCGTTGTGGCCCCGGTGGACCTCCCCGCCCAGAATCAGCCCCGCGCCGAGCCCCGTGCCGATGGACAGGAAGACGAAGTCGGAGAGCCCGCGCGCCACACCCAGCCACTGCTCGCCCACCGCAGCGAGGTTCGTGTCGTTGTCGACGATGACCGGGACGCCGAGCCGCTCCGCGGCCGCGTCGGCGAAGTGCATCCCGTCGAGGCCCTCCACGCTGGTCAGTCCCACGACGCCCGTCGCCGTGTCGACGACCGCGGGGACGCCGACCACCGCGGTGTCGATCAACGAGGCGGCCAACCCCGTCGAGTCGGCGAGCGAATCGCGCAGCGCGCCGAACGCTTCAAGGACCGCAGCCGCGTCCGCGCCGACCAGCTCTACGTCCTGGCGCGCCCGAACCTCGCCGCCGAGATCGCAGATCGCCCCGCGGAGGAAGCGGGCGCCGAGGTCGAGCCCGAGGACGAGCGCCGCTTCAGGCACCGGCTCGAAGAAAAGGGCGCCGTACCGAGGCCCGCCCGGGTCGTCCGCCGCCTCCCGCACGAGCCCCGCGTCGAGCAGCGACTGCAAGGCTTGCGAGACGGTCGGCTTCGAGATCCCGACGCGGCGCGAGATCTCGGCCCTCGAGACGGGAGCGCCGTCGCGGATGGCGTCGAGGACGGTGCGCTCGTTGAGGTCCTTCAGCAGCGGCGGAGTTGCCCGTGGAGGCGCCATCTCGTCAAGAACTCTAACCGAAACGGGTCGAACCGCCTATGACTTGACTTACGATCCGCTGCAGGCGTAGTGTCCGCGTTCGGAAAGTTAACTAACCCGTCGGGAGGGATTCCCGGACCATCCCCTCAGGAGGGATTCCATGAGACGTGTGACGACGGCAGTCGTCCTCTCCGCAGCCGCCGTTCTTGCCCTCGTGCTCGCCGGCGTCGCATCCAGCTCGAAACCAGGCGCGAAGGCGCCGGCCGGCGGGACCAAGGCTTCGGCGACCACCCTGACCGTCTGGGTCGGGTGGAGCGCCCGCGAGCTCAAGGAGTTCAAGAAGGTCGTCGCCGAGTACGACAAGAAGAACTCCGACGTCGACGTCAAAGTCGTCGGCTCGATCAACGACGACAAGATCGTCGCGTCGCTCCGCGCCGGCCAGACCGCCGACGTGATCAGCTCGTTCACGTCGCAGAACGTCGGTGTGTTCTGCAAGCGCGGCGCGTGGGCCGATCTGAAGCCGTACCTCGACAAGGACAAGGTCGACCTGAACCAGTTCCCGGCGTCGACACGCCAGTACACCGAGTACAAGGGCTATCGCTGCGCCCTGCCGCTCTTGGCCGACGTGTACGGCTTCTACTACAACAAGAAGCTGCTGGCAGCCGCCGGCCTCAAGGGCCCGCCGAAGACGTTCGCCCAGCTGACCGCGTACGCGAAGAAGCTGACGAAGAAGAAGGCGAACGGCTCGTTGGACGTCGTCGGCTTCGTCCCGACGTTCGGCTTCTACCAGAACACGGCGGGGGCCTATCAGCCGCTCGTGGGCGCAAAGTACTTCGACGGCTCCGGCAAGTCGGCGCTCGGCAAGGACGCCAACTGGCAGAAGCTGTTGAAGTGGCAGAAGGGCTTGATCGACTGGTACGGCCACGGCAAGCTCGTGAAATGGCAGGCGGGCGCCGGTGACGAGTTCTCCGCCTCCCACGCGTTCGAGCGCGGGAAGCTGGCGATGATGATGGACGGCGAGTGGCGAGTCGCGTTCGTCGCGGCCGAGCACCCCGACCTTCGCTACGGCACGGCTCCGATGCCGGTCATGGGCGCGGGCACGTACGGCGCCGGCTACATCAACGGCACCATCATCGGCATCCCCGAGCGGGGCAAGAACCGCGACGAGGCCTGGAAGCTCGTCAAGTACCTGACGACGAACGACCACGCGCTCGCCACGTTCTCGAACGGGATCCGGAACGTTCCGTCGACCCGGACGTCGGCCCAGTCGAAGGAACTGAAGCCGGACAAGAACTTCGCGGTGTTCACGAAGATCTTCACGCACCCGAAGTCGGCGACGATCCCGATCACGCCGCTCGGCGCGGCGCACCTCGACACCTTCCAGTCCTTCCTGGCGAAATGGCAGTCGGGGAAGATCAGCGACCTCGCCGGCGGCCTCAAGAAAGTCGACGAGCAGATCGACGCGAAGATGAAGCGCGCCGGAGGCGGCCCTCCGTGATCTCGGAGTCTGCAGCCGGGGCGGTTTCGGCCGCCCCGGCCGCAGCGCTGGCACGCCGGCGGGCGAAGCGGCGGGCGACCTGGCGCAGGCGCGGCGTCGTCCTGGTCTTCCTCAGCCCCTGGATCGTGGGGTTCTCGGTCTTCTTCGGCTACCCGCTCGTGATGAGCGCCTACCTCTCCTTCACCACCTACGACCTCCTCAGCTCGCCGCAGTGGGTCGGCCTCGGGAACTACCGCTACCTGTTCAGAGACGACCCGGAGATCTGGACGGCCGTGAAGAACACGCTCTGGCTCGTCGCCGTCCTCGTCCCGCTGCAGGTGCTGTTCGCATTCGGCGTGGCGACGATGCTCGCCCGTGCGAAGACCGGGGTCGGCTTCTTCCGTACCGTCTTCTATCTGCCGGCGCTCGTGCCGCCCGTGGCCGCCACGCTCGGCTTCGTCTACATCCTCAACCCGGCGACCGGGCCGGTGAACACGATCCTCGACAAGCTGGGAATCGACGGGCCGCTCTGGTTCAACGACCCGGCCTGGGCGAAACCGTCGCTGACGCTGCTCGGGATCTGGGGGATCGGCAACACGATGGTGATCTTCCTGGCCGCGATCCTCGACGTCCCGCGCCACCTGGCCGAATCGGCCGAGCTCGACGGCGCCGGGCCCTTGAGACGGATGCGCTGGGTGACGCTGCCGACGATCAGCCCCGTGATCCTCTTCTCGGTCGTGATCGGCGTGATCGCGGCGATGCAGTACTTCACGCAGGCGTACGTGGCCGCGGCCGTCGCCGCGGGCCAGGCGTCACAGGCGGGGTCCGTGAGCACGCTCGAGCTGGGCTATCCCGAGGGCTCGACGATGTTCTACCCGATCCTCCTCTACTACAACGGGTTCCGCTTCTTCCAGATGGGCTACGCATCCGCGATGGCGATGCTGATGCTCGGTGTCGCCTTCCTGCTAACGCTGTTGATCCTCGGCCAGTCGCGCCGCTGGGTGCACTACCAGGGGGCGGCGCGGTGAGCGCGACCACCGTGGCGCCCGCCGCCCGCCGCAAGCCGCCGGCGGCCGTGCGCCGCCGCCGGTTCCTGGTCGCGGTCGCCGATCACAGTCTCCTGATCGCCGCTGCCGCGCTGTTCCTGGTGCCCGTCGTCTTCATCGTGCTGACGTCGCTGATGACGACGAAGCAGGCCCTCTCGCCGCGCCTGTGGCCCGAGCCGTTCGCCTGGGGCAACTTCGTCGACGTCTTCCACAAGGCACCACTGTGGCACTGGGCGTTCAACTCGTTCGTCTACGCCGGCCTCGGGACGCTCGGGCTGCTGGTCTCCAGCATCCCCGTCGCCTACGCCTTCTCGCGCCTGCGCTGGCGCGGGCGGGACGGGGTCTTCCTGATCGTGCTGGTCGCGCTGATGCTGCCGCCGCAGGTCACGGTCGTCCCGCTCTACGTGATGTGGGCGAAGCTCGACCTCGTCGGCTCCCTCTGGCCGCTGATCATCCCGAACTGGTTCGGCGACGCGTTCGCGATCTTCCTCCTGCGCCAGTTCTTCCTGACGATCCCGCAGGAGTACATCGACGCGGCCCGCGTGGACGGCTGCGGTGAAATCCGCATCCTTCTGACCGTCGTCCTCCGCCTGGCAAAGCCCGCGATCGCGGCGGTGGCGCTCTTCTCGATCCTCTACACCTGGAACGACTTCTTCCTACCGCTCCTGTACCTGTCGGACAACCCGGACAACTGGGTCGCCTCGATCGGGCTCTCGCAGTTCCGCTCGCTCCACCAGGTGCAGTGGAACCTCGTGATGGCGGCGACGCTGCTCGTAATGCTGCCGGTGATCATCCTGTTCTTCCTCGCCCAGAAGGCGTTCGTCCAGGGCGTCACGCTGACGGGGGTGAAGGGATGAAGGTCGCGGTCGTCGGCGGCGGCTCGACCTACACGCCCGAGCTCGTCTCGGGGCTCTCCCGGGAGCGCGACCGGATCGACGTCCGCGAGCTGGTGTTGCACGACATCGACCCGGAGCGGCGCGAGGTCGTGGGCGGGATGGCGGCGCGGATGCTCGACCGCCAGGGCTTCGACGGCCGCCTCACCGTCACGGAGGACCTCGACCGCGCCGTCGACGGTGCCGACTTCGTCCTGATCCAGATCCGCGTCGGGGGCCAGGAGGCGCGGCTTTCGGACGAGACGCTGCCGCTCGCCTGCGGCTGTATCGGACAGGAGACGACCGGCGCGGGCGGGTTCGGGAAGGCATTGCGCACCGTGCCCGTCGTGCTGGAGATCGCCGAGCGCGTGCGCGAACGGGCCGCCGGCGGAGTGTGGATCGTCGACTTCACGAACCCGGTCGGGATCGTGACGCGCGCGCTCCTCGACGCCGGCCACCGCGCCGTCGGGCTCTGCAACGTCGCGATCAACTTCCAGCGCGACTCGGCCCGGCTGCTGGGGGTCGAGCCCGAGCGGGTGATCGTCGACCAGGTCGGCCTCAACCACCTCACCTGGGTGCGGCGCCTCTGGGTCGACGGCTCCGACGTCCTGCCCGAGCTGATCGCCGAGCACGGTGAGTCGTTCGCCGAGCCGCTCGGCTTCCCGCCGCGGCTCCTGGAAGAGCTCGGGGCGGTGCCGTCGTACTACCTGCGCTACTTCTACACCCACGACGCGATACTCGCGGAGCAGCTCGCGGGCGACGCCGTCCCCCGTGCCCAGACGGTGGCCGACATCGAACGCGAGCTGCTCGGCCTGTACCGCGACCCGACTCTCGACGAGAAGCCGCCGCTGCTCGAGCGGCGCGGCGGCGCGTACTACAGCGAGGCCGCCACGGGCTTGGTCTCCTCGCTCGCCTGCGGCGACGGCGTCGTGCATGTGGTGGACATCCGAAACGACGGAACGCTGGAGGGGCTGGCCGACGACGACGTGGTCGAGGTTCCTGCCCGCGTCGACGCGCACGGGACGCATCCAATGCCGCAGACACCGCTCGCGCCGGAGCTGCTCGGGCTCGTGCAGCACGTCGCCGCCTATGAACGTCTCGCCGTGGCGGCGGCGGTGACACGCGATCCCGCGGTCGCCCGCAAGGCGCTCCTCGCCCACCCGCTGATCGGGCAGATCGAGCAGGTCGACGAGCTCGTCG
>DATFPZ010000357.1:0-3270 GCA_035264545.1 Acidimicrobiia bacterium | reverse complement strand
ATCGCCGTCTTCGCCAGGCACCATGCCCGGCCGGTGCGGCGGTGGTGCAGGTACGGCGCCAGCGACCGGCGTGCGCTGGTCGCGCCCGGGCCGACCTCGACGTCGAGTCCGGCGGCGCGGAGCCGTGCCAGGCCGCGCCCGGCGACCCTCGTATCCGGGTCCTCGAGGGCCACCACGACGCGTCGCACGCCGGCTGCGATCAGCGCGTCCACGCACGGGGGCGTACGCCCCTGGTGGACACAGGGCTCGAGCGTGACGTAGGCGGTACCGCCGCGGGCGCGCTCCCTCGCCGCTTCGAGCGCGTGAATCTCGGCGTGGGGCGTGCCCGGCCGTTGATGCCATCCCTCGCCGGCGATCGCACCCTGCTCGTCGACGACGACGCTGCCGACCCAGGGATTTGGCGACGTGGACCGGCGTCCGTGCTCGCCCAGCGCTACCGCCCGGGCGATCAGATCGCTGTCCGTGGCCTTCACCGGCGCACCTCGATCTCAGGATCTCTGCCGAGACCTCGGGCGCGGGGACGGCGCGGCGGGCACGCCACGAGCGGCGCGCCGCCGAACACCCTCTCCCATCCGGACTCTCACCGTCGGCTCCGGCTTCTCACCGGATCAACCGCACGGCTGGCGGCCGTGGGCTCGCGGGCTTCCGCAGGCCGTGCCTGCGGCTACCGCCGGTCGGAACTTGCACCCAGACCCCGAGGGCACTGCTTTTCTTCATTACTTGACTAAGGGGTCAACTGTAGTCGGGTAAAAGTATAACGTGTTTCAATTCCGAGTTCAATGGGGGTGCTCGCCGCCGAGCAGCTCGAGAGCGTGGGGCAGCGCGGGGAGGACGGCCTCGAGGCACTCGACGGCCCCGCTCGACGACCCCGGGAGGTTGCAGACCAGCGACTCCCCGACCGTGCCGCACGTCCCCCGCGACAGCATCCCGAACGTCCGATCGCCTCGGTCGCTGAGGCGCCGCATCGCCTCGGCCAGGCCGGGCGCCTCCCGCTCGATCACGGCGCGGGTCCCCTCGGGCGTGAGGTCGCGAGGCCCGAACCCGGTGCCGCCCGTCGTCACGACGAGCCCGGCGAATCCCGCCGTCAAGGTGCGCAGCGCGCCGGCGACCGCGTCACGGCCGTCTGCGCTCACGCGGTGGTCGTCGACCTCGTAACCGGCGTCCCGTAGGCGGGCAACGAGCGCAGTCCCTGACTTGTCCTCGCGCGATCCCGCGGCGACGCCGTCGGACACGGTCAGCACCTTGGCCCGGAGGGTCACCCGATCACGACGTCGCGGGCCATGCCGCCGCCCGGATCTGCCGGGCAGCCGCGGCGGGGTCGTCGGCGTGGAAGATGGCGCTCCCGGCCACGAGGATGTCGGCGCCGGCGGCGGCCGCCCGCGGCGCGGTCTCCCGGTTGATGCCTCCGTCGATCTCGAGCTCGACCGCCAGCCCGCGCTCGTCGACGAGGTGGCGGGCGCGGGTGAGCTTGTCGAGCACCGACGGGATGAACGCCTGCCCGCCGAACCCGGGGTGCACGCTCATGAACAGAAGGACATCGATCTCCTCGAGGTACGGCAGCACGGATTCGACGGGCGTCTCGGGGTTGTGCGTGAGCCCGACGCCCAGGCCGAGATCGCGCATCGTCGCGAAGAGCGGTCGTGGGTCACCGAGCTCGATGTGCACCGTGCAACCGTCGGCACCGGCCTCGGCGAAGTCCTCGAGGAGGTCGCCGGGGTTGTCGACCATGAGGTGGCAATCGAGGTGGAGGTCGGTGCGCTTCCGCAGTGACTTCACGACCGGGGGCCCGATCGTGAGGTTGGGCACGAAGTGCCCGTCCATCACGTCGACGTGGAGGAGGTCGGCCTCGGCGGCGACGCGTTCGACGTCGTCGGCGAGCTGGGCGAAGTCGGCCGACAGGATCGACGGCGCGATCTTGGCCCCGGTCATGACATCACCCTATGTGCGCCGTAGCCGGAGGACATACATCCCGTCCGAGTCGGCGTCGTGCGGAAGCAGGACGGCGCCTCTGGCGCGCGATCGCCACGGCGCGCGCGGCGGCGGGTCGGCGACGAGGTGCGGGAGCTCACGCTCCGCCCACGCGTCCACACCGGTGGTCTCGTCGCCGGTCAGCGTGCACACCGAGTACACGACGACACCGCCCGGCTTGATCATTTCCGCTGCGCCGCGCAGGAGGTCGCGCTGGAGGTCGACGAGCCGAGGGAGATCGTCCTGCCGGATGCGCCATCGCAACTCGGCGCGGCGGCGCAGGACGCCGAGGCCGCTGCACGGCGCGTCGACCAAGGCCCGGTCGGCGCGCGCAGGCCGCAGCGGCAGCACCCGGCCGTCGGCGACGACCGGGAGGACCCGGCCGAGCCCGAGCCGGTTCCGCGCCGAAGCGACGAGGTGGATGCGGCCGGGATGCAGATCGCAGGCGACGACGGCCCCGTGCTCACCCATTCGCTCGGCGATGGCGGTCGCCTTCCCGCCGGGGGCGGCGGCGACGTCGACGACCGTCTCGCCGGGACGCGGGTCGAGGATGCCGACGACAGCCTGGCTGGCCTCGTCCTGCGGCGTGGCCCGCCCTTCGGCGACGGCGGGAAGCCGTGCCGGGTCGCCGATCCCGCGCGCGAGGAGCGCCTCGTCCGCGAGCGTCCCCCGGGTCACCTCGACACCGCCGGCGAGCAGCTCGTCGGTGACGGCGTCCACAGTGGCGCGTTCCGTGTTGACACGCAGCGCAACCGGAGGGGATTCGTTGCCGACTTCGAGGCTGGCGCGCGCGTCACCCGGGCCGTACTGGGCCGAGAGCTCTTCGACGATCCAGTCCGGGTATGACAGCCGCACGGCGAGCGCGGCGATGTCCTGGCCGTCCGGCCACGGCCACTGAGGGCCGATGCCCGCCAGCGCCCGCAACACCGCGTTCACGTAGCCGCGGGCTCGGCGGGGCGCGACGGCGACGGTCTCGCCCACGGCCGCGTGGGCGGGCACGTTCCGGGTCAGCTGGTACGCGCCGAGTCGCAGCGCAACCCTGGTCGCGGGGTCGAGCTCCTCGACCGCGCGATCGGCCACCAGCCCGACGAGGTAGTCGAGCGCGCGTTGCTGCCGGAGCGTGCCGTACACGAGGTCGGTGGCGAAGGCGCGGTCACGCGCGTCGAGGGCGGAATCGCGCAACATGGCGGGGAGCAAGACGTTCGAGTACGCGCCGTCCTCCACGCGTAGGAGCACCGCGAACGCCGTCTCGCGGCTGGTCACGACGCTTCGACCGTCTCCACCGGGAGGGCGCGCTCGCGC
>DATFPZ010000356.1:0-7411 GCA_035264545.1 Acidimicrobiia bacterium | reverse complement strand
CCGAGCGCCTCGGCGTCCTCGACTCGGTTCTCCTCGTCGTTCACGGCCACGAGATCGGGTGCGAGGCGGATGATCGCCTCGACATCCGGGTTCTTGGTTCCGCCGACAGCGGGCAGGTCGGGTTGCTCGCAGAACCGAGTGCACGCCACCGGGTCCACGCCCACGGCGCGCAACGTCTCGGTGACGGACGGGACGAGCGAGATGACGCGCAGAGCCGTGGCTACATCCGGTCGAGGAGCGCGGCCTTCTTGATCTCGAACTCCTCGACGGTGATGTGGCCCTTGTCGCGGAGGGCGGCGAGCTGCTCGATCTGATCGGGGACGTTGGCGCCGCCACCGGCCGGCGCCAACGGGGCCGACCAGCTGGCCGTCTCCTTGGCGTTGACCTCCATCTGGCGGTAGATCTCCTGCTGCACCCCGTCGGGATGGCGCACGTCCTCGAAGTGCGACTGGCCCTCGCGGCCCGCCGACTCGATGTCGAGGTCGCCGGCGCCGATCAGCCGCTCGAAGATCCGCTGGTCGAAGTTGATGTTGTTGATCCGCTCGAGCGGGATCTCGACGCCGTGCTTCGAGAGCATGCCGGTGCGGAAGATCACGCGGTCGTCGGTTACCACGAAGTGCGTGTACTGCCACTGGACGTACTTGATCGCGAGCCACCCGGCCCAGATGACCGCGAAGATCGCCCACGCCCATCCCGCGACCGCCTGCACGCTCCCCGACAGCGTGAACACGCCGATGAGCGCGAGGAAGAGCGGGATCCCGGTGAGGATGTGCTTCGAGAAGTACCACCAGTGCGGATGCAGGTCGAGCGCGACCGTCTCGCCCTCGTTGATGAGATGCCGCGGGTAAGGCATGACTCTCCTTCTTGGCGCCGTCGCAAGCTCCGGCTCTGCGGCTGCGGTCGGCAAAGCCGCCACCGCCGCTGAGATTACGGCGACGCGACGGGGCCGAGCACGCGATCGAGGTACGGGTTCCGGAACCGACCGTCGGGGTCGAGCCGGGCGCGGACGGCCTGGAAGCGCGCCCACTCCGGGTACCGGGGCGCGAGCGTCTCGGCCCGCTGGTAGTGCATCTTCCCCCAGTGCGGCCGGCCGCCGACGTCGTCCATGATCGCCTCGACGCCCCGGAAGTACTGATCGAACGGCGTTCCCGCCGACAGGTGGACCGCGAGGTAGCCCGTCTCACGACCCTGCGCCGTGCTCAGCGCGATGTCGTCGGCCGCCGCCACCCGGAGCTCGATCGGGAAGTTGACCGACAGGCCCTCGCCCTCGATGAGATCGCGCACGCGCAGCAGTGTCTTGCCGAGCTCGGGCCGCGGGATGGCGTACTCCATCTCGACGAAACGCACGAGCCGCCGGCTGCACAGCACCCGGTGACTCACGTCGACGACCTCGGTCTTGCCGATGCCGCCGGCGACGAGGTTCATGAGCTTCGGGACCGCATCGGGGCGCCGCCGCCCGAGCGCGGCCGCGGCGCCGAACGCGAAGTTGGCGAGCAGGATGTCGTCGCGCCACGCCTTCCACGACGACTTGGTACGGAGCGGATCGTCGGTCCGGTTGGCGACCTTGACCGTGGCGACGTCCGTGTGCGGGAACCAGTAGCAGTCGATGTGCTCGTTGTGATCGACGATGTCGTCGAGGTCGTCCACGAGCGAGTCGAGGGATCGGGGCTTCTCGATGGAGTGCAGACGGAACGAGGGCTGGCACTGGAGCGTCAACTTCGTGACGACGCCGAGCGCGCCGAGGCCGACGCGTGCGCATGCGAACACTTCGGGCTCCTCGTCGCGCGAGCAGCGCAACACGTCGCCGTCTGCGGTGACGAGCTCGAGCCCGGTCACGAACGTGGCCAGGCCGCCGAAGCGCTTCCCGCCGCCGTGGGTGGCGGTCGCGATCGCGCCCGAGATCGACTGCCGGTCGATGTCGCCCAGATTGGCAAGCGCAAGATCACGCGTCTCCAGCTCGTCGTTCAGCTGCCAGAGCGGCATGCCACCCTCGACGGTGACGGTGCCCGCGTCACGGTCCATCGCCACGATCCGGTTGAGGTCGCCCAAACGCAACATGCGCCCGTCGGTGCAGGCGATCCCGGTGAACGAGTGCCCGGCGCCGACGACCTTGACGGTCTGCCCCGCCCGCTTCGCCCGCTGGACGGCTTCGACGACCTCGAGCTCGCTGCTCGGGGTCTCGACGGCCGCGGGACTGCACTCCTGGTTGCGACCCCAGTTGCGCCAGCGGGCCCGTTCACGCATCGGCAACACGCTACGCCCAGCCGAGCTCCCGGAGGCGGGTGTCATCCATGCCGAAGTGGTGCCCGATCTCGTGGACGATGGTGACCCGGATCTGGTGGGCGAGGTCCGCTTCGTCATGTGATCGCTCGCACAACGGTCCCCGGAAGATCGTGACGCGGTCCGGCATCACGCCTGCGTAGTTGAGCGGCGAGCGGTCGGTGAGCTGCACGCCCTCGTACAGCCCGAGGAGCGTGCCCGGCCGTCCGCCGAGCTGCTCGCGCGTCGGCCAGTCCTCGACGAGAATCGCGACGTTGTCCATGTGCGCCGCCAGGTCGGGCGGGATGGAGTCGAGCGCGTCGGCGACGAGCTCCTCGAAGCGGGCGCGCGACACGTGCATCGAACGAACGTACCCGAGGTCGCGAAAGCCCTTGACGGCGCGCGGACGCGGTCGTAAGTTCGCTGGCACCGGTGACAAGGGCACGGCACTGGTGATGTCTGAAAGGCAGGCCGCCGGAATACGGGTCCGAGGAGTCGGTCGGTGACCGAACGTCGGAGTGATCCGGCGCCCGGGGACCGGGACGCAGCCGATGAGGGCACCCCGCCCGCCGGGGAGCCCCAAGGCAGTCGTCCGAACGGCGAGGCCCCGAGGAGATCGGAGCTGCGACGCAGCGAAGACTACTCGGGGCCTTTCCCGTTCCAGGTCAGGGACGGTCCGCGGTTCCTGTCGTACCGGGTCGGTATCGTCCACGAGTGCACGATGACCAGTTGCTCGAGGACCCGCTGCTCGAGGGCCTCGACGACGCCCAACGCGAGGCCGTCACCACGCGTGCCGTTCCGCTGGCGATCCTCGCCGGCGCCGGCGCGGGCAAGACGCGCGTCCTGACCCGTCGCATCGCCTGGCAGGCCCGGCACGCGCACATCGACCCCGCGCACACCCTCGCCGTCACGTTCACACGCAAGGCCGCCGGCGAGCTCGGCGATCGGTTGACCCGGCTCGGGGTCCGGCGCCAGGTCGTCGCGGGTACGTTCCACGCCATCGCGCTGGCGCAGCTCCGGCGGCGCTGCGAGGACCACGACCGGCCGATGCCGAAGCTCCTCGACCGCAAGGCGCGCCTCCTCGTGCCGATGCTGCCGGGCCGGGGCGGCGAGCGCGCGCTGCTCGCGGCCGAGGTCGCCGCCGAGATCGAGTGGGCGAAGGCGCGGCTCATCGGAGCCGACGGCTATCAGGTCGCCGCCGAGGCGGCGCGCCGCGATCCACCCCGGCCCCCGGCCGAGATCGCCGTCCTGTTCGAGCGGTACGAACGCGAGCGTCGCCGGCGTGGGCTCGTCGATTTCGACGATCTCATCACCTGGTGCGCCCACGCGCTCGAGACCGACGCCGAGTTCCAGGCCGCGCAACGCTGGCGGTTCCAGCACGTGTTCGTCGACGAGTTCCAGGATGCCAACCCCGCCCAGTTCCGTCTGGTGCGCGCCTGGCTCGGCGACCGCACCGACCTATGCGTCGTCGGGGACGGCGACCAGGCGATCTACGGGTTCGCGGGCGCCGACGCGTCATATCTCACCGCCTTCGGTGACCACTTCCAGAACGCAGCCGTCGTTCGCCTCGGGACGAACTACCGCTCTTCCCCGCAGGTCGTGTCGGCGGCGGCGGCGGTGTTGACGGCGAGCGGCGAACGCGCCGCGATCCGTAGCTCGCGACCCGAGGGCCCGCTCCCCGTCGTCCGTTCCTACCCCAGCGACGAAGCCGAAGCCGAAGGTGTGGCCCGAGCGTTGCACCGGGAGCACGCGCCGGGCACTCCGTGGTCGTCGGCGGCCGTGCTGTACCGGACGAACGCCCAGTCGGCGCTGTTCGAGGAGGCGCTGCGGCGCGAAGGCGTCCCGTTCCGAGTCCGCGGCGGTGGGCGCTTCCTCGACCGACCGGAGGTCCAGGTCGCGCTGGAGACGCTCCGCGAGCGGACCCGTGCGCAGCCCGGCGTCCCGTTCGCCGGCCAGCTGGAGGCGCTGACCGAGAGCACCGCCGACGCGTCCGAGGAACGCCGCGAGCACGTCGAGGCGATCGGCCGCCTCGGCCGCGACTACCTCGCCGCCGATGGCGGAAACGGATCACTCGCCGGGTTCCTCGAGTTCCTACAGACCGCCTTGCGCGCCGGCGACGACACCGGGACCTCGGGCGCCGACGCGGTGGAGCTGCTGAGCTTCCACCGGGCCAAGGGCCTCGAGTTCGACACCGTGTTCGTCGTCGGCATGGAGACGGGGCTCGTCCCGATCGTGCACGCCGAGACCCCGCCCGAGAAGGCCGAGGAGCTGCGCCTCCTATACGTGGCGTTGTCGCGCGCCGAGCGCAATCTGCACGTGAGCTGGGCGCAGAAGCGCACCATGGGGATGCGCACGTACCGCCGTACGCCCAGCCCGTGGCTGAAGCCGATCGAGGCGACGGTGGCGGCGGCGCGCACGCCGGAGCGCGGCGCCGCGGCGCGAAACGAGCATGGTCACGGGCTCGCCGCCGCCCGTGAGCACGTCGCCGACGCCCGCCGGCAGTCGGGAGCGCCGCGCGATCGACAGCTCGACGCGACGGCCACCGAGCTCCTCGGCGCGCTTCTCGAATGGCGTCGCAACCTCGCGCGCGCCTCCGGCGTTCCGGCGTACGTGATCTTCCACGACACAACCCTGGAGGCCGTCGCCCGCGACCGACCGCGCTCCAGGGGCGACCTGCTGACGATCCCGGGCATCGGCCCGGTCAAGCTCCAGCGCCACGGCCAGGCACTGCTCGAGCTGGTCGGCCGGCACCCCGGCTGAGTCCCCGTTGACGGGGCGTGCTCGCTCGGCCACCATGCGGGCACGACACCGGCAGCGGAGTGACGCGATGGCGTGGTCGAGCTTCCCGGTCTTCCCCACCGACGACGGCTGGCCGTATCCCGACCTCCCCCGCGGGTTCGACGATCCCGCGGCCGACGACGAGGTCGACCTCGACGCCCTCGAGCTCCGTGTCGACCCGCACGCGTTCGAGTGTCTCGACCCCACCGAGTACGAGCTCGTCGCCCGCCGGTTCGGCTTCAACGGCCCCGTTACGTCGATGAAGGACCTCGCCCACGAACGCGGCTGGTCGCACTCGCAGACGCGCGACGTGCTCGGCGCCGCCATCGACAAGCTCCGCACCCGCCTCACCGCCGACACCGTCTGACGCGTCAGCACTCGCCCCAGAGGCCGCGGCCGGCGCGCTTGGCGTCGAGCTCCTCGCGCAGCATCGTGCGGGCGTGGGCGTGATTGGGCTCGATGACCAGCAGGCGGGCGTAGCCGCGCCGGAGCAGCTCGTCGTTGAACCGCTCGCCGTGGACGACGACGTACGCGAGGCGGCGGCCGTACCGATCGCGTCCCTCGATGTCGGCTTCGAGCTGCACCGACCGTCCCGCCAGGTGCTCATCGGTGAACGAAGCCGCCTCGGGCCCGAAGCATTCGACGGGCTTGGTCGGATGATGGGTCTCCGGCGTGTCGATGCCCAGCAGCCGGACCGTGTCGGTGTCGTCGCCGTTGATGCCGCGCTCCACTTCGATCGTGTCGCCGTCAACGACGTTCACGACAGTCCATTCGGCGGTCGCGGCGCGGCGTGTTTGTCCGAGCCGCCAGCCCCCGAGTGAGGCGGCGGCGAGGATCACCACGACCACGACCCGGGAGCGGGTCATGGGGCGATCGTACCGAGCGGGTGTGACGACGTCCCAGGTCAGTACTGCGCGAAGTACGGCTTCTCGGGATCGCGCTTCTCCAGCAGGATGAACACGAGCCCGTGCGGATCCACGAACCACGTGGTACGCAGGCCGACGATCTCGGCGATCCCGCGGGTGAGGAATCGCACGCCGTTGTCTTCGAGCTCGGCGCGCGTGGCGACGATGTCGTCGCACACGAGCCCGACGTGCGTGAACCCGTGGTCCACCACGGACGCGTCCGGCAGCCGGGGACGGCCGGGCGCCCGCGGATACTCGATGACCTCGAGCACACGGTCGCCACCGTCCGGGCACCCGAGGATGGCGGCCTTGACGGCCACTGGGCTCGGGACCAGCTCGCCCATGTCGCGCTCGATGGCGTCGCCCTCGACGAGGTAGGGCGGAGAAAGGACGGTGAGGCCCAGGACGGACTCGTACCACTCCACCGCCGCCTCGACGTCCGGCACGCACACAGCCGTGTGAGCGACCCCGATGATCACCCGACGGACGCTAGGGGATGAGCGATCGGCGGGGAGCCCGCCGGTAGCTTTCCCCGATGATGGCTCGTCGGGTCCGGCGTCTCGCGGTCGTCGTCCTCGTGCTGCTCGTGATCGGGGCGATCGCGCTCGTGTTCACCACGCGCCCGAAGCTCGAAGACCGCCGAGACGACGTCGACCGCGCCTGGACCCCGCTTCGGGCGCCGCTCGGAGAGAGGTACGCCAGGCTCGCTGAAGCGAACGCCCAGCTCGCAGCGGCCGGCGGCGGCGAGCGAGACGTCGCCCGCGCGCTCGGCCTCCGGCTGGGCCGTTGGGGTGAGTTGCGGCGTGCCCGCGACGGCGACGCCGATGCCGACGCCGAGGCCCAGACCGCCGACCAGCTCGAGGGGCTCGCCACGCGGCTTCAGGCGGTCGTGTCGAGCTCCGACCGGCTGCGGGCATCCGACGCCCTGAACCAGGCGATCGCCGCCTTCCAGGGGACGGTGCCGCCACCACCGGCGGTCACGGCTTACAACCGCACCGTCCGCGACTACGAGGACGAGCGCAACGGTCTCCTTCGGAGCCCGGTCGCGAGCCTGTTCGGGTACGACTCGCGATCGCAGCTGGTGTTCGCGGGGTAGGCGCTCAGCGCGCCGCGCCGATCACGTTCTGGTTGGCGCGCTCGATCCGCGCCACCTCACCGACGGGCGCAACACGCCAGAAGCTCCGCAGCGTCGCGTCCCAGTCGTCGAGCATCGCAGCCGCCCGCGGCGACCCGGTGAGCTCGCGGTGGCGCTCGAACAAGAACCGCAGCTCGGCGGCCTGCGGATCGTCGAGCTTCGACGCTTCCACCAGCTGCGGGTTCAGCCGCGCTGACAGCAGCCCGTCGGGATCGAACACGAACGCCTGCCCGCCGGTCATGCCGGCGCCGAGGTTGTAGCCGAACGGCCCGAGGACCACGCACGTGCCGCCGGTCATGTACTCGCACGCGTGGTCGCCTGTTCCCTCGACGAC
>DATFPZ010000355.1:0-8603 GCA_035264545.1 Acidimicrobiia bacterium | reverse complement strand
TGACGCTCTCGGTTGCACTTGTCGGCTACTCACCAGATCTTCCCCAAGTCCGTACATATCGACGCACCGGCACAACCCGATCACGACGCGCCAGAATCGCCAACAGGGTCTTGATGCGCGTGTTGTCCGCGCCCGACTCCGGCATCGAAGAGCCTCCCCATTTCGCGCGCGACGACGTCCGTGTGGCGCAGAGTCACGGATCTCTGCGCAGTCGCTGTCTAGAAGCGTTCGGCAGTCTCCGGTACGGTGCCGTTCCCCAGACTCTCACCCGGGGTGTGTCATCGATGAGCGACCGAGTGCGGCTCGAGCTCGACGGCCCGGTCGCGATCGTGACCAACGACAACCCGGAGAAGCACAACGCGTTCGACGACGAGATGGACGAACGCCTCTTCGAGATCTTCGGCGAGCTGCGGAACCGTCCGGAGGTCCGGGCCGTCGTCTGGCGTGGCGAAGGCAAGTCGTTCTCGTCCGGCCGTGATGTCAGCGCAATCGGCGCGCATCAGCCGCCGGTCTCGCATCACGAGCTCATGCGCCGCGGCCATCGAGGCATTCAGCAGCTATGGGACCTCGATGCAGCGGTGATCGTTGCCTGCAAGGGCTGGGTGATGGGTGCGTCGTTCCAGCGCGCCCTGTTGTGCGACGTGCGCGTCGCCGCCGAAGGCGCCCGTTTCCGCCTGCCCGAGCTGACGTACGGGGTCATCCCGGACACGGGCGGGATGGGGGCGCTGTTCGAGATGGCGGGCGCCGGCCTGGTCAGTGACCTCGTGCTCACGAGCCGTGTGCTCACGGCCGACGAGGCAGTCGCGCACGGAGTCGTGAGCCGCGTCGTGACCGAGGACGAGCTCGACACGACCGTGCGGGAGATCGCCGAGCACGTTGCTTCCCTCCCGGCGGTCACCGTGAAGATGGCCCGCGAGGTCATCCGACACCTGGCTGTACCGGCGATTCGATCGTCGATGGCCGACGAGATGATCTACCAGACGTTCGTCAACAAGAGCGACGACATCGCCGAGCTACGCGCCGCTCGCGCCGAGGATCGCGCGCCGCGGTACACGGGCAGCTGACGGGCGAGCGCGCCGAAACGAAGGGGGATACGGTGACCGAGTTGATCGGCTTGCCCGAGCCGCCGCCGGTCGGTGAGTCGGCGCTCTCGGCCGGCACGTTCGACGGCGTGGGCGTGCTCGTCACCGGAGGTGGCACCGGCCTCGGCAAGGCCATCGCGATCGAGTTCGCCCGGCTCGGCGCGGCGATCGTGATCGCGAGTCGCAAGGAGGAGCACCTCGCCGCCGGGCGAGAGACGATCGAGGCGCTCGGCGCCCGGGTGTTGACCGTGCGGTGCGACATCCGTCAGCCGGAAGAGGTCGCCGCCGCGTTCGACGCCGCGGAGGCAGAATTCGGGTTGCCGGGCGTGTTGATCAACAACGCCGCCGCCAACTTTCCCGTGCCGGCCGAGGACATGTCACCGAACGCGTGGCGCACCGTCGTCGACATCACACTCAACGGGACGTTCCTGTGCGCGCGCGAGTTCGCCCGCCGGCACCTCGCCGCCGGTTCGCCCGGGTCGATCGTCAATGTCGGCGCCTCCTACGCCTGGACCGGGGGCCCCGGCTTCGCCCATTCGGCGGCCGCCAAGGCGGGCGTGAAGAACCTCACCGAATCGCTTGCCGTCGAGTGGGGCCCCTACGGGATCCAGGTCAACGCGCTCGTACCCGGTCTATTTCCACACGAGGACATGACGGCGGACATCCGCGAGAACCTCGAGCGCACGAGCGACAAGGACTCGTGCCAGCCGGCCATGCGGGTGGGCCGGCGTCAGGAGCTCGGATGGGCGGCAACGTTTCTCGCCTCGCCGTACGGCCGGTTCATCTCCGGGCACACATTGGTCGTCGACGGCGCGAATTGGCAGCGCCGCACTCTCACCAACCCGCCCGTCACCACCGTGCGCGAACAGATGGGGAGAGGACCCTTCTCGGACACGGGCAGCTGAGACTGGAGGCAGCGTTTGCCGAACGACGACGAGAGACGATCGAACCGGCTGCTGAAGGCGCTCCCCGAAGAGGACTACGCGCGCCTCGACCAACACCTCCGGCCTCGCGAAGTGCACCAGAGGCAGGGTCTGGGCGAGTCGGGCCATCGCATCACCGAGGTCCACTTCCCCGTCGATGCGGTCGTGTCGATCCTGACGCGCATGGACGAAGGCCCCAGCGTGGAGATCGCCACGATCGGCAACGAAGGCGTCGTCGGCTTGACCGTCGCGTGGGGAGGCGAAGCGATGAACCCGCGCGAGGTTGCGACCGTGCAGGCCCCAGGTGAGGTCGTGAGCATGGACGCCGGCGCCTTCCGAGCCGAGCTCCAGGAGCAGGGAGCACTCGCGTCTTTGGTCGAGCGTTACACGCTCGCGTTTTTCAGCCAGGTGTCCCAGCAGGTGGCCTGCAACGGGCTCCATTCGATCGAGCAGCGGTGCGCCCGCTGGCTGCTGTTGACCCACGACCGGGTAGGAACCGCCGAGTTCCCCATGACCCACGAGTTCCTCGCCCAGATGCTCGGCGTGCGGCGCGCCTCGGTGACCGTGACCGCCGGTGTCCTCCAGCGGGCCGGCTTCGTCGAGTTCTCGCGGGGCCGTGTCGCGGTCGTCGATCGGGCCGGACTCGAGGGCGCGGCGTGCGAGTGCTACGCCGTGACCCGGGAGGTCTACGACCGCCTCCTGCCCTGAACCTCGCCCTCCGCTCAGGCCGGCAAGGAACGTACGCTCCCGTACCAAACGGGTGTACGGTTCCGTACAAGGTTTCGAACGGCTGTGGAGCACGCAGCTGCGCCGCTCCGATTCCCCTGCCGTTCCGCTGCTGCCAACTCGGCCACCTGGGTTCCCCAGCGGTTCTGCGCCCCTTTGGAAGGAGGCGCTCATGGACGAACCGCGCGAGCCCCTCGAGGATGAGCTCTCGGATCTTGCCGGGCTGCTGCAAGCCGACCAATCCCTGGACTCGATGCTCGGCCACGTCGCCGACATCGCGGTCCGGGCCATCCCGGCGTGCGACGCAGCCGGCGTCACGCTCTTCGAGCACGACCAGGTGACGACGGCGGCGGCGTCCGGCCCGCTGGTCCGGCGGGTCGACAGCCATCAGTACGCCAATGACGAGGGCCCCTGCCTCGAAAGCCTGCGGACAGGAGAGGTTCGACGGAGCCCGTCGCTCGCAGAAGAAATGCGGTGGCCGAAGTTTCGTCGTCCGACGCTCGACGAAGGTGTCGTGAGCTGTCTGTCGCTCCCGTTGGTTGTCGGCAATCACGGGACCGGCGGGGTCCTGAACCTGTACTCCCAGAATCGCCCCTTCGAGGAGGCCGACGAGGAGATCGGCCGCCGGTTCATTCCTCCGGCGTCGGTCGCGGTCGCCAATGCCCGCGCCTACGCGAAGGCGAACGCGGTCATCGAGCAGCTGCAAGAGGCACTCCAGTCCCGCGACGTGATCGGCCAGGCCAAGGGGATCATCCAAGCACGCGAGCACTGTGGCCCCGACGAAGCCTTCGAGCGCCTCCGCGGCCTCTCCCAACATCGCAACATCAAGCTGCGCGGTCTCGCCAAGGCCGTGGTGGAATCCCCCGGCGAGACCCTCGGCGCCTGAGGTGCCCGAGGGCCCGGAGGGCCTCGCCCCGCTCTCCGAGACCCTCGTCTACGAAAAGCCCCTCGCCGGCACCGCCCAGGACGTCGTCGATCTTGCTGGCAACTCGTTAGGTCAATGCGACGGGGTCGGCATCCAGGTGCTCGCGGTTGACGGTGTCGGCGCTCGTGCGACGACGGACTCCCGCAGCTTCGATCTCGACGCCCTCCAGGACGAGCTCGATGACGGCCCCAGCGTCGAGTGCCTGCGCGACGGCGAGCGCCATGACCTCGAGCCCGTCACATCCGACGAGCGATGGCCGAGGTTTGCTCCCTCGGCCCGCCGAGTCGGTTTGATCGCCTGCGTGGCTCTCCCACTTGTTGCACACGGCGAACTCATCGGAGTGCTCAACCTCTACGCATGGCCCGCGGTCGGATTTGCCGGCTGGGACTACCGGCACTGCGGCACCTTCGCGCACCGCGCATCACATCTGCTCGCGAGTGCTCGGGCTTACGCGCGGACGCAAGTCTTCATCGCAGAGCTCGAAGCGCAACTCGCTTCCATCCCCGGCACTCGATAGGAGCTGATGCCGGTGCACGCCTACTCCTCACCGATCTTGTTCAGGAACGGCGTGAGGTTCTGGAGGAACTCGTTGTTCGGGCTCGCGCCGGCGGGATCGTTGTGTGCGTAGTTAGCCTCGCCGTTCACGAGGACGAGCTGGTCGTGCGGGATGCCGGACTGATCGGCGAGGATCGTCGCGCCGTCGAGCACGCGTTGCCCCCCGAGCGCGGCGCCGAAGGCGTAGATCCGGAGCCGCTTCGGTAGATCACGGCCGTGCGTCGCGTGTACGTCGAGGATGCCCTGCGTGTCGTTCGCGTTCCCGGCCGCAACGGCGCCCGAGTCGATCGTCAGCCGTTGCGGGTGGTACCAGGCGGTGCCGTCGCGGCTCTGGAGACCCCATCCCGAGAACATCTCGGCGTAACGAGTGATCGGCGTGAGCGCGCCGGTGCCGTCCCAGCCGCGCGGATCACCGCTGTCCTTGAGCTGGCCCAGGTGCGCCTGGGCCGCGCGCAGGCCCATCGGCGAGGTCTTGACGTCGAGGGCGTACCCGTACTGCGCCTCGTTCGTCGGCGCCACCGGGGGCTTCAGGTTGGCGGGCAACGCCGGCCACGCGTAGCCGAGGGACGGGTCTTTGGGCGCGACCTTCACGCCCGTCGAGCCCGTGGCGTTGAACAAGCCGGCGTACGGCGCGGGGATGCCGCCGAACGTGAGCCACGGCGAGCCGTTCTGGAGCGCCTGCAGCTGCATGCTCGCCTGGTCGGGGCTCGACGGCGTGGGGCTGCTCCCGCCGTCGATGAACACGAGACCCGAGAGGTCCTTCGCGCCCGGCTTCCCGTTGAAGTCCCAGGTTGCATACGCGGTCGTGATCGACCCGCCGAGCGAATGGCCGCCGAGCACGACCCTGCCGCCTTCCTTCTTGGCTGCCTCGACGACGCGCCGCATGTCCTCGACCTCGACGTTCATGCCCCAGTCGCGCGCGAACGCGACGTCGGCGTCCGGGATGAACTGGAAGTGTTTCGTGATGCTGGGGTCGGTGACGAAGCCCAGGTAGTAGTCGAACAGTTGTTGCGGTGTGGCCTTGCCTTTCTTGGCCTGGTTGAGCACCGAGTGGTCCTCGAGGAAGTTCTCCCGGCGCTCGATCGCCCAGACCTGCCAGCCCTTGGACTTGCGCACGATGTCCTTCGCCAGCGGCTCGAAGTAGGCCGCGCTCGCGGAAGTGCCGGGCACGAGAACGAGGACGTTCTCGGCGTCGCTCGGTCCGGTCTTGATGACGCCGACCTTGTTGTTCTTGGCGGGCGTTCCCGGCGCGTTGAAGCCCTTCATCGTCCGGAACCTGACGTCGACCTTCGGCTGGGTCCCGGCACCGGCCGACGGCGCCAGCGTTCCCACGCTGAGCGCAATCGCGGCGACGATCATCGCGAGCTTGCGGGCCGTTGCGGTCATCCGTGTGCCTCCTCGAGGAAGTCGACGAGTGCGAGTGAGAACGCAGGGTCGTACGGAGCCCCGAGGTGGTCGCCTGCCACGGTCACCGACCGGGCGGACGGCAGGCGGTCGGCGAGCAAGCTCGGCGACCTGATGAGCGTGTCGTCGGCGCCCGCTACGACCAGGGTCGGGACCGTGATCGCGTCGAAGCGCACCGCGTATCGCAGCGCGTCGGACCGGCTCAGCGCGGCCAGCGCGTGCCGGTCGGCGCCTGTGAAATCGGCGAACTCGCGGAATGCCTTCCCGGCGACGTTTTCGATCGACGCCGGGTTGTCGACCAGGAGCGCGGCGGCGATGGCCTCGGGCGCGCGGCCGCCGCTTCGCGGCGGCGTGACTGTGGCTCCCACGCCGCCGAGCACGAGCGCGCGGGTGCGTGGCTCGTCGGGCACGAGCCGGGCTGCGACCATCGAGCCCATCGAGTAGCCGACCACGTCGACCTCCACGACGCCGAGGTGGTCGAGGACGGCCCGCGCGTCGCGCACCATGGCGTCGCCGGCGTACCGGTCGGGGTCGTGCGGCTTGTCCGACGCGCCATGACCTCGGGCGTCAGTCGCGACGACGCGCCGGCCCGCACTTGTCAGGGCGTCGATGACGCCCGGACGAGCCCAATTGAGCACATGGTCGGCGGCGAAGCCGTGCAGCAAGAGCACCGCCGGTCCCGAGCCCTGCACGGCGTATGCGATGCGCGTCCCGTCGAACGAGCGGACGTGGTCCACGTGCGTCTCCGCGGCGGCGGCTCGCCGTTTAGGCATGAAGGGAACGCTCCGTTGCGGACACGAGCTCGGCGCTGAGCGCGTCGAGATCGAGCGAGTCGGGGTCGGTCACGGCGAGGAGCGAGATGCCTCGAAGCGTGCCGATCAGCAGCGCCGCCTGCGCCTCCGGGTCGATGTCGCGCCTGACCTCGCCTCGCTCGATGCCCTCGCGCAGGTAGTGCTCGACCATCGAGCGGACGTTCCGGTGCAGTCGGTTGATCGCGGGGAGGAACGCGGGCTCCGAGCCGAGGGCTTCACCGAGGAGCACGCACGCGGCGCGGACCTGGAGCTCTGGGCCGCGCAGGCTGTCGACGTAGACGCGCAGCCAGATGAGCAGCGCGGGCAGGCCTCGGCGTTGCTCGAGCGCGGGTTCGAACAGCCGGATGCGGAACCGATCCACGAGGTAGTCCGCCAGCGCGAGGAGCAGGCCCTCCTTCGAGCCGAACAGGTACGTCGGCAGCCCCCGGCTGCAGCCGGCGCTGGCGGCGATGTCGCCGAGACTGGCGCGGGCGGTGCCTCGGGTCGCGACGAGCGTGGCCGCCGCTTCGAGGAGCCGCTCCTCCGACGCGGCGCGCCGCTCGGCCTGCGTGCGCCGCGTCCGTGCTCGCCGGTTGCGCGCGCTTGCATGCTTCGCCAGCGCCGGCAAGAGCCCCCCGATTTCCGCCGTCCGGATCCTGACCCGGCGTTCAGCATATGCTGACCGGCCGACCAACAACAGGCCGCACCCGTAGGCGCTGCCTAAGCTGCCGGCGATGGAGATGCGCAAGCTCGGGTCGCTCGAGGTCACGCTGGTCGGGCTGGGGTGCAACAACTTCGGGATGCGCATCGACGAGGAGCGCAGCGCCGCCGTCGTCCACGCCGCCCTCGATGCCGGCATCAACTTCTTCGACACCGCCGACGTCTACGGCGGGACGCGCTCGGAGCAGTACCTCGGCCGCGCGCTCGCCGGCCGGCGCGACGAGGTGGTCATTGCCACCAAGTTCGTCGCCCCGATCGACGACGATCCGAGCCACGCCGGCGCCAGCGCCCGATGGGTCGCCGAGGCGGTCGAGGGCAGCCTGCGGCGTCTCGGCACCGACCGCATCGACCTGTACCAGCAGCACGGCCCCGATCCCAACGTGCCCATCGAGGAGACGCTCGCCGCGCTGGACCGGTTGGTGCGCGACGGGAAGGTGCGCGAGATCGGCAACTCCAACTTCTCGGGTGAGCAGATCGACGACGCCGAATCAGCCTCGGAGGGTCGGAGCCTCGCCCGGTTCGTGAGCGCGCAGAATCATTTCAACCTGTTGCACCGGGAGCCGCTGCAGGACGTCGTACCAGCCTGCGTTCGGCACGGTCTCGGTGTGCTGCCGTACTTCCCCCTGGCGAGCGGACTCCTCACCGGGAAATACCAGCGGGGCGCGCCCCCGCCCGAGGGCACCCGGCTATCACAGCTTCCCGAGGAACGCGCTGCCCGCGTCATGTCGGACCGGAACTTCGATCAGGTCGACGAGCTGAGCGGGTTCGCGGCCGAGCGTGGTCATACGATCCTCGAGCTCGCATTCGCGTGGCTGGCCGCGCAGCCGGCCATGACGTCGATCATCGCCGGGGCGACGACGGCCGAGCAGGTGTCCGCCAACGTCGCGGCGGTGGACTGGCAGTTGTCGGACTCGGATCTCGCCGAGCTCGGCCGGCTTCTGTTCGCCGTCGACGACAGCTGACGGGTGACGGACGCGCTGATCGACCCCGGTACCGGCGCGCGCCTGCACGTCCGGCGTGTCGGGGCGGGCGAACCGCTGCTACTCGCGATGGGAACGGCTGCGTCACTCGGTATGTGGATGCCTGTGGAGACGTCGCTCGCCGACCACTTCGACGTCGTCAGCTTCGACTACCGGGGGCTCGGTGACTCCGATCGGGGCGAGGGCCCGATCACGGCTGCGACGTTGGCGGAGGACGCGTGCGCCCTGCTCGACAGGCTGTCGATTCCGCGTACGCACGTCCTCGGCTGGTCGCTCGGCAGCATCGTCGCCCAGGAGCTCGCGGTCGCCCATCCCGACCGGGTCGGCAGCCTCGTCCTCTACGGCACATGGGCGCGGGCGGACGGTGTGATGAGCGCGTTGATGACCGCGCTGAAGTACCCGTGGGAGGCGGGGGACCTCGCGACGGCGCTCACGACGCTCGGCGTGGTCTACTCGGCCGAGTTCCTGGCGTCCCCGGAGTTCGAGAAGTTCCTCGC
>DATFPZ010000354.1:0-5274 GCA_035264545.1 Acidimicrobiia bacterium | reverse complement strand
CGGGGCTGTCGGTCTGGGTCCGCAACCTCGTCCTCGACACCGACAAGTACGTCGACACGGTTGCGCCGCTGGCGACGAACAAGGCGATCACCGACGTGGTGGCCGACCGCGCCACCGACCGCCTCTTCGCGGCGGTCGACGTCGAGGCTGAGGCGAAGGACGCGCTCCCGGAAAGAGCGCAATTCCTCGCCGGTCCAATCAGCTCGGGTGTGCAGACCTTCGTGCACGACGCCGCCGAGCGGGCCCTCGCGACCGAGCAGTTCGCGACCGTGTGGCGGAATGCCAACAGGCGTTCGCACGCTCGCGTGGTCAAAGCCCTGACCGACGAAGGCAAGAACGTCTCCGTCAAGAATGGCAAGGTCGTCCTCGACCTCTCGGCGATCATCGACGAGGTCGTGAAGCGACTCGACGAACGCGGCGTCACCGTGTTCGACAGTCTCGCCAAGAAGCAGAAGAACCTCGAGGTCGAGCTCTTCGACGCCGGTCAGCTCGAGAAGGCCCGCAGTGCTGTACACCTGCTCGACCGGTTGCGCATCGTGCTCGTCGTGCTCGTCTTCGTGTTGCTCGCAGTGGCGCTCGCACTGTCGGGTAACCGGCGCCGCACGCTGATGCGGTGGGGGCTCGGGCTCGTCGTCGCGATGGCGGTCATGGCCGCCTTGCTCGCGCTCGGCAGATCGGCATATCTCAGCGTGGCGCAGAATCACGACGCGGCGGCAGCGGCGTTCGACATCGTCGTCCGCTATCTGCGCAACGGCATACGCGTGATCGCCGCGCTCGGGATCATCGTCGCGGTCGCAGCGTTCCTCTCCGGGCCATCACGGCCGGCCGTGCGCATCCGCGCCGGCTCGAAGGGTCTGATCGGTGGGGCGGGGCGCAAGGCCGACGAGGCAGGGTGGAGGCCGGGGCCGGTCGGCGCCTGGGTGGCCGCACACAAGGCCGGGCTCCGCATCGCCGGCGTTGCCGTGGCGTTCCTGGTGCTGTTCCTCTGGAGCACTCCGCGCCCGCTCACGCTGTTGGTGCTCGCGCTGCTCGTGCTCGTCTACCTCGCCGCGATCGAGTTCGTCGGTCGGACGGCCGAGGCCGCGGGCGGGACACCCACCCCCGGGTCTTCCTGACGTCGCTCACGCCCTCGGCGATCGCCTCGAGCACGTCGAGGCGCGATGCCCGCCACGCCGGTAGCCACGCTGCGACCGTGCCGGCGATCACCGAGAACACGAGGAACACGGCGATCTGGAGCGGCGGCACGTCGAACTGGTCGAGACCTTGCTCGCGCAAGGCCGTCGTGAAGGCCCAGCCCCAGAAGATCCCGAGCCCCAGGCCGACGATGCATCCGATGACGGCGATGATGATCGATTCGCCGCGCACCATCCGGCGCACCTGGACGCGCGACATGCCGACCACTCGGAGCAGACCCAGCTCTCGCGTCCGCTCGTAGACCGACAACAGGAGCGTGTTGATGATGCCGAGCACGGCGATGATCTCCGACAGGACGAGCAAGGCGACGAGCCCGGCGACGAACTGGTCGACGGTGCCCTCCTGCATGTCCTGAAACTGTGAGCGCGAGTCGATCTCGACGTTCGGAAAGGCGTCGCCGATGGCGTTTTCGATCTGGCGCCGTGCCACCGCGCTCTCGCCCGGCTTCGCCTTCACGTAGACGAGCGTGTCCTGCTGCACGCCGCCGAAGTTCTGCTCCTCGCTCGCGATCGACACGACGCCGAGCGGCACCGGGTACCCGCCCGTGAACTGCTTGCGCGCGTACACGCCCGCGATCGGCACCTCCACCGGACCGGAGAGCGGGTAGATGAGCTGGAGCCGGTCACCGGGCCCGACGCCGTAGTGCTCGGCCTCGTCTTGCGAGAGCAGCATGCCCCCCGTCGCCAGTCCCTGCGCGCTCCCGGCGCGGATGTCGAGGTCCAGGACGCGTTCGAGCACGGTCGGGTCGACGGCGACCATCAGCTGCTGGCGCTCGCCGATCCGCACCCGGCCGAGCCGTAGGCCCGTCGTCGCCTGGACGGCCGGGAGCGATGCGATGCGCTCGCTCACCTGCGGTGAGAACCCCGTGAGGCCCTGGGCGCTGAGGATGTAATCAGCGCGGACGCCCCGCTGCACGCCGGTGCGGATCGAGGATTTCACCGAGGCGGAGACGATGGCGACCAGGCACACGAGGCTCAGACCAACGACGAGTGCCGCCGACGTGGCCGCGGTGCGGCGCGGGTTGCGCATCGCGTTGCCTTGCGCGAGACGTCCCGTGACGCCGCGCCGCGACAGGAACCACCCGATGACACGCGCCATCGGACGGGCGAGCGCGGCGACGAGCATCACGACGCCGAAGAAGGCGAGGAGCGCGCCGACGGCGACGACCTGAACCCGCTGCGCGAGTTGCGTGGCGTCGATCTGGAAGCCGAGCCACAGCGCGACGACACCGGCAATCGTGACGAGCAGTCCGACCGCGGCACGCCGGCGTAGCGGCGCCGATCCCCCGCGCGGGAGCTCGTTGATCGCCTCCACGGGAGAGGTCCTCGCCGCTCGGACGGCTGGAATGAGCGACGCGCCGATGGTGACGACGACGCCGACCAGGACGGCCGCGACGACCGTCCGGGTCAGCAGCACCGGGTTCGCCTCGGGCGCCCCCAGGCCGATGCGAGCGAACCCGACCGCGCGTAGCAAGACGCGCGCGAGCCCGACGCCGGCGGCGAGGCCCAGCCCTGCCGCCACGACACCGACGATCGCGGCCTCGAGCACGACCGACCACAGCACCTGTGACCGGCTGGCACCCAGGGCGCGCAGCAAGCCGAGCTCGCGCGTCCGTTGCGCGATGAGGATCGCGAACGTGTTGAAGATGATGAACGACCCGACGACGAGCCCCACCGCCGCGAACCCGACCAACGCCATGCGGAGGTTTCCGACGCCCTGGCGGACGGGCTCGGCACGCTCCTCGGCCAGCTTCGCCGCCGACACGACCTCGAAGCTCGGCCCGAGCGTCGCGGCGAGATTGCTCGAGACCGCACCCGGCGTCGCGTCGGGATCGGTCGTGACGTAAATCGCGTCGATCACACCCGGCGAAGCGAGCACGCGCTCCGACGTCGGAAGGTCGAAGGCCGTGACCGTGACGCCGCCGAGATCGGCCTGGCCCTTGAGGCCGAACAGCCCCACGACCCGGAACCGCTCGGCCGGCCCTTGCAGCAGCACGCGGACGCGATCACCGACCTTGAACCCGTTCGCCTTCGCCGTGCTCTCGTCGACAAGCACTTCGCGATCGCCCCGTGGTGCCCGGCTCTTCCCGTCGTTCGCGAGCTCGAGGGGACCCGCACCCGATTCCGGCCACGAGAGGCCGATGGTCGGCGCGAGCCCGTTCTGGATCGAGTCGCCGTTGTCTCCGACGAGCTGCGCGTACCCGAACGTCGTCCCGTCGGCGGTCGCGACGCCGTCGACGTCGCGAATCCGCGCCAAGATCGAATCGGGGATCCGGGTCCGTTGTGAGCCGCCGCCCGTATACGGATCACGCGCTCGCACGACCAGATCGACGTCGGTCACGGTTCGTCGGAAGATCAGATCGAACGACCGCTCCATGGTGTCGGTCAGCACGTATGTACCGGTCACGAACGCGACGCCGAGGAGGACGGCGAGTGTCGTCAACGCAAGCCGCAGCTTGCGGGCAAAGATGCCCTTGAGCGTCGCTTTCCCCATGTCGTTCCATCTTGGTCGACCGCGGCGCCACTCTCGCGGCGCGTTGCACCGCGTCGCTACGATGCGGACTCACCCAGGAGGCGCAAATGGGGCTCCTCGACAGCCGGCGGGCGGTCGTCACCGGCGGTGGATCGGGCATCGGACGGGCGACATGCCGGCGCATGACCGAGGAAGGTGCTCGCGTCGCAGTAGTCGACGTCGACGGCGCAGCTGCCGAGCACGTCGCCAAGGAGATCGACGGGCTCGCGTACGCGGTCGACGTCACCGATTACGACGCGCTGAGCGCCGCCGTCGACGACGCCGCCTCCAAGCTCGACGGCCTCACCACCGTGTTCAACAACGCGGGCGGGAGCAACCTCTCGCAGGTGCACGACTGGCCGGTCGAGGAATGGGATCGCATCGTCCGCCTCAATCTGGGCGGTGTCTTTCACGGCATCAAGGCGACCGCCCCACACCTGCTGGCGGGAGGCGGTGGGACCATCGTGAGCACGGCGTCGATCAGCGGGACCCGCCCGTCGGCGGGCGAGGCGCCCTACTCGGCGGCCAAGGCCGGCGTCGTGGCGCTCACAATGAACGCGGCGCACGAGTACGCACCGACCGTCAGGGCGAACGCGGTGTCGCCGGGGATGATCCACACCGGGCTCACCGACGTGCTGCTCACCATGGAAGGCATGGCCGATCACATGGCGGCGAAGACACCGCTGGCTCGCGTGGGCGCCCCCGAGGACATCGCGGACGTCGTCGTCTTCCTCAGCTCGGATCTCGCCCGTTTCGTGACCGGGCAGAACATCGTCGTCGACGGCGGGATGACACTCCACGGCGCGGGCGTCGACGGCCTTCTGGACCGTTTTCGCCCGTTCCTGCAGCGCTGAGCCCGGCCCAATCCCCTCGCTCTTCGGCGCCGTAGGTAGCACGGAAGCCCGACGACGACCAGGGGGAAGCGTTGCCTCATGCCATCAGGCGCGCGCTGACGACGTGGACGCCCGCGGCTGCGATCGCTGTCGCCATCACCGTCGGGCTCGGCGCATGCAGCGGCGGCGATTCTGTGCACCGTGCCGCCACGGCGAAGGCACGGCAGGACTTCGTGGCGCAGGCGGTCGATTTCCGCAACCTCCATACGATGACACCGGTCCGAGGGTTCTACCTCGACAATCGGCTCGGCCATCTGGACGAGGCGCTGTCGGTCGCCAACTCCCCCCGCGGCGGCACGTACCCGGTGGGCACGATCATCCAACTCGTCCCGCAGGAGGCGATGGTGAAGCGCCAGAAGGGCTTCAGCCCCGCGACACGCGACTGGGAGTTCTTCTTCCTCTCCGTCTCCGCCACGGGGACCACCATCGAGAAGCGAGGAACGGCCGACGTCGTCAACCGCTTCGGCGGCAACTGCGCCAGCTGTCATCAGGCAGCTTCGGCGCGCTTCGACGGCGTATGCGAGGAGAACCACGGCTGCGCTCCGTTGCCGATCGGCTCCGACGTCTTCCGCGCCATCCAAGAGAGCGACCCTCGGCCGCTCTCGCAGCGCCCCCGCTGACCTACTGGCGCTGACGCGCCGCGAGTACAGCTGCGTAGATCACCGCGACGATCGCG
>DATFPZ010000353.1:0-5751 GCA_035264545.1 Acidimicrobiia bacterium | reverse complement strand
TTCGGCACCGACGGAGTTCGCGGCGTCGCGAATCGCGATCTCACACCCGAGCTCGTGACCGCGCTCGGTCGTGCCGCCGCCCGCGTGCTGGGCGCCGACCGCCCGTTCGTCGTCGGGCGCGACACGCGCCGGTCCGGGCCGCTGCTCGAGGCCGCGCTCGTCGCCGGCCTGTGCAGCGAGGGCGCGGACGTCGAGCGCGTCGGCGTGCTCCCGACCCCGGGCGTCGCGTACCTGGCGCAGCTGTTCGACGCGCCCGCGGCGGTGATCTCCGCCAGCCACAACCCGTACCCCGACAACGGCGTGAAGCTCTTCGCGCGCGGCGGCCGCAAGATCGCCGACGCGCCGGAGCAGCGCATCGAGATGGAGCTACGCCGGCTCGTCGACGCCGGCGCCGGTGACGGGCCCGACGGGCCCGGGGTTGGCGTAGCCCGCGACCGCCTCGGCGCCGCCGCCGACTACATCGCCCACCTCTCGGCCGCGCTCGGCGGTCGCCGCCTCGACGGGCAGTCGGTCGTCGTCGATTGCGGAAACGGCGCTGCCTTCGAGGTCGCGCCGTGGGCCCTCCGGGTGCAAGGGGCGTGGGTGCGCGTGCTCCACGATCAGCCCGACGGCACCAACATCAACGCCGGCTGCGGCTCGACCGACCCTCGTGAGCTCCAGCAGGCGGTCCTCGCCGCCGGCGCGAACGCCGGTCTCGCATTCGACGGCGACGCCGACCGCGTGATCGCGGTCGACGAACGCGGCAACCTCGTCGACGGTGACCAGATGCTGGCGATCATCGCGCTCGACCTCCACGAACGGGGCGAGCTCCGCGGCGACGCCGTCGTCGCGACGGTGATGTCGAATCTCGGTTTCCGGCGCGCGCTCGTCGAGCACGGCATCGAGGTCGTCGAGACGCCAGTCGGTGACCGCAACGTGCTCACTGCCCTCGAGGAGCGCGGCCTGTCACTCGGCGGCGAGCAGTCCGGGCATTTGATCGTCACCGATCTCGCCACGACGGGCGACGGCACGCTCACCGGCATGTTGCTGCTCGACGTGATGGCGCGCCGCGGGCGGCCACTGTCGGAGCTGGCGGCCGTGGTCGAGCCGTTCCCACAGGTGCTCCGGAGCGTGCGTGTCGCCGACCGAGCCGGGATCGACCGCGACGGCACGTTGAAAGCCGAGCTCGCGTCCGTGGAGGAAGAGCTTGGCGTCGACGGCCGCGTTCTCGTGCGACCGTCGGGCACCGAGCCCGTCGTCCGCGTGATGGTCGAGGCGCCGACCACCGACCAGGCGGAGACGGCGGCGACGCGTCTCGTCGCCGCCGTCGAACGCGCCTGCGGCTCTGCTTAGGCCTTACGCCCAGAAGGCGTCGAAGGCACTCTGATCTCTCGGCGCCTCGTCGAGGCGGGTGACCTTGTCACCTGAGAACGTGAACGTGATGTTCTCGTCCGCGTCCCACGACTTGCCCTGGCGCTGTGCCGTCGCGTGGTGGGTGCTCACCACCGTGTCGCTCTCGACCTTCGTGCTCTCGAGCTCAACCGAGATCGTCCCCCCGCTCAGCTCGAAAAGCTGGGCGTAATACCCCAGCACGTCGTCGATGCCCTTGTGCTCGCCCGCGATCTGGCTCTTGCCCGGGACGCTCTGGATGACGTCGGGCGTCATGATCGACCGCAGGGTGTCCATGTCGCCCTTGCCGAATGCCTCGTAGCCCCGGCGGACGGTGTCCTCGTTCGCGCTCACTCCGGCTCCCTTTCCTCGATGTTGCTCTCCGTCGTACTTCGCAGCCCGGAGCGCTCTGGACCACACCAGGTCTTGAACGGTCGCCGTCGCAGGCTCCGGCTCCTGCGGCGCCGGTCGGCAAAGCCGCCATCGCCGCGGCGCCTAACCTGGGGTTTCTTATGTGCGGCATCGTGGCCGTCCTGCGGCGGTCGAGCGGCCGGATGCCGCCCGACGGCGCCCGCCTCCTCGGCGAGCTCGAGCTCGCCGTCGGCGCCCTCGGCGCCGTCGGCGTTCTCGGCGGAACCAACCAGGAGCTCGCCGGCCCCGACGTCCTCGCGCGCGTCGCAGCCCAGGTCGAGGACGTCGACGCCCTCCTGAAAGGCTCGCCCGGCGTCCGGGCCCTGTTGGCCGACCGCGCCCTGTTCGTCGGAGTCGAGCACCACGTCGAGCAGCTGCAGCTCGCGACCGACCGCGTCGAGGCGGCTCTGGACGCCAGCGCGTCCGATCTGTCGACCGTCGAGCTCGAAGACGTGAACGCCGCCCTGGTGCGGCTCAAGGATGCAGTCTGGGCGGTGGGCCACGACCGGCTGCGCACGGCGCGCGCCGTCGCCGATCTCTGCGGCTCGGACCTCGAGCCCAGCGCGATCGACGCGTTCACATCCGTGCAGGTCGCGCTGTCGGCGCTCGACCGGCTCGAAGTGCGAGGCCGCGACTCGGCCGGGCTGCACCTGTTCGTCCACCACCATGGGCTCGATCTGGACGATCCCGCGATCGCGCGACTGCTCGACGAGCGACGCGACCCGTTGTTCGGCTCCCGGGCCGTACGCCGCGCCGCCGACTGCCTGAGTTTCGTGTACAAGGCGGCCGCCGAGATCGGCGAGCTCGGCGACAACACCGCGACGCTGCGGCGCGCCGTCCGTGACGACGATCTCCTGCACCTGGCCGTCGCGGCCGAGACCGCCCAGGCCGTCGTGGTCGCGCACACGCGGTGGGCGAGCGTCGGCATCATCTCCGAAGCCAACGCGCACCCCGTCAACAGCGAGGAAGTCGGACGCGCCGACGGGCCGTACGTCATCGGGGCGCTCAACGGCGACGTCGACAACTACGCGGACCTCGAGGCCATCGAGCGACTCGACGTCCCGACCGAGATGACCACCGACGCCAAGGTCATCCCGACGCTCGTCTCGCGGCGCCTCGCCGCCGGAGAAGCGGTCGACGAGGCGTTCCGGGCGACGGTCGCCTCGCTCGAGGGCTCGGTGGCGATCGCCGCCGGCACCGCCGACCGGCCGGAGACCATGCTGCTCGCCCTGCGCGGAAGCGGGCAGGCATTGAACGTCGGCCTGGCGGAGGACACGTTCGTCGTCGCCAGCGAGCCCTACGGGCTCGTCGAGGAGACGGCGACCTACCTGCGCATGGACGGCGAGACGCCCGCCGACCCGCAGCGCACCGGCGCCACCCGGGGCCAGATCGTGACGCTGGACGCCGGCGCCGCCGGCGAGCTCGCCGGCATCCGCCGCTTCGCCTACGACGGGACCGAGCTGCCGGTGGCGGGCGACGAGCTGCAACACGCCGAGATCACCACGCGCGACATCGACCGCGGCGCCTCCCCCCATTACCTCCTCAAGGAGATCACGGAAGCCCCCGGTTCGTTCCGCAAGACGCTTCGGGGCCGGATCGCCGCCGGCGCCGACGGCCGGTTCGCAGTCGATCTCGGTCCCGAGTCCCTCCCGGACGGAGTGCGGGCGCGCCTCGGCGACGGAACGCTGCGACGCGTCGTCGTGATCGGCCAGGGGACGGCGGCGGTCGCCGGCCAGAGCCTCGCCGCCGCCCTCCGCGACGCGACCGGGAACCTGCTCGTCGACGCGATGCCGGCCACCGAGCTTTCCGGCTTCGCCTTGCGTCCCGACATGCACGACACACTCGTCGTCGCCATCAGCCAGAGCGGCACGACGACCGACACGAACCGCACGGTCGACCTGGCGCGAGCCCGCGGCGCCTCGGTCGTGGCGATCGTGAACCGGCGGAACAGCGATCTCGTCGAGAAGTCGGACGGTGTGCTGTACACGTCCGACGGCCGCGACGTCGAGATGAGCGTCGCGTCGACGAAGGCGTTCTACTCGCAGATCGCGGCCGGCTTCGTGCTCGCACTGGCGATCGCACGCGAAGCCGGCCCGACCGACGAGACCCGCGACCACGAGCTGCTCACGGCGCTCCGGGATCTTCCCGACCGGATGCTCGAGGTCATCGCCACCCGGGACGCGATCGCCGGCATCGCCCAGCGTCACGCGCCGTCGAAGCGCTACTGGGCGGTGGTCGGCAACGGTTCCAACCGCATCGCGGCCTCGGAGCTGCGCATCAAGCTGTCCGAGCTCTGTTACAAGTCGATCGCCTGCGATTTCACCGAGGACAAGAAGCACATCGACCTGTCCTCGGAGCCGCTCGTCCTCGTCTGCGCGTCGGGGTTGGTGGGCTCGAACGCGGACGACGTGGCGAAGGAGGTCGGGATCTATCGGGCCCACCGGGCGACGCCGATCGTCATCGCGACCGAGGGCGACGCCCGTTTCGCTGGCGCCGTCGAGACGATCACGGTCCCCCCCGCCCATCCCGCGCTCGGTTTCGTGCTCTCGACCGTCGCCGGCCACCTGTTCGGGTACGAGGCGGCGCTGGCCATCGACGCATCGGCGGTGCCGCTGCGCGAGGCGCGCGCCGCGATCGAGTCCGCCGTCTCCGGTGGTGACGCCGACGCCGTGCTCAACCGCCTGGCGGCCGGGGTCGAAGCGCCGGCGGCGGGGTTCTTCGACGGGCTCCGCACGGGGACGTACGACGGCCATCTCGACGCCAGCAGCGCCGTGCGCATTGCGTCCGTCCTTCGCTACGCAACCGGCGCCGCGCCCCTCGACTCGTACCAGCTGGAGCTGGGCAAGGTCGGAACGCCGAGCACGGTGGTGGAGGACCTCACCGCGGCGCTGACGCAGGGGATCGACGAGCTGACCCGCCCGGTCGACGCCATCAAGCACCAGGCCAAGACCGTCACCGTCGGGATCTCGCGCTCCGACGAGACGCTGCTCGAGGTGCCGTTGGTGCGGGAGGTGCTGACGGCCGGCGTCGCCCGCGACAGCCTGAGCTACCGCGCGCTGCGAACGCTCGTCGACCTCGATCCCGCGGTCGAGCGGGTCACCGGGTTCACCCGGTACCGCATCGAGGGCGACGTCGACGGCGACGCCGCCACCATCCACGTGGTCGACCGGGGCGGCGTGGCCGCCAGCCTGCCGTCGCGCACCGACACGGACCCGCACCTGATCGGGACCAAGCACCGTGTCGCGTACGAGCGTGAGGTCACAGTGGCGAAGGGTCGGCGCGACGGCCGCACGCTGATCATCGTGCCCGAGCTCAAGGGCAACCAGGCCACGGGCGTGTCGCTGCTGCACGTCGCCTTCCGGCCCCGCCTCGCCCCCGATGTCGCCCGCGGCGTCCTCCAGGGCTACCGGGGCCGCTACGCCGCCCTGAAGGATGCTGTCACCGAGACGGAGCCCGCCTTCGACGACTCGCGCCTGGCCGACGTCGACCTCGTCGACCTGCTCACCGAACCCGTCTACGTGCTCGCCGAGCGGTGGCGCACCCGATGAGGACCCCTGCTTTTGGCGTCAACTACTTGCCTATACGGCATGTACGTGACGCCAAAACACCGTGAACATCGTCGGGATCGGCACCGACCTGGTGGAGATCGACCGCTTCCGCCTGGCGATGCAGCGGCGGGCGCGCCTTCCCGAGCGGCTGTTCAGCGACGACGAGCGCGCGTACGCCTTCCGTCATCACGACCCCGCGCCCCGGCTCGCGGCCCGGTTCGGCGCCAAGGAGGCGGTGATGAAGGCGCTCGGCGTGGGCCTGGGCGCGTTCAAGCTGCGCGACGTCGAGGTGGTGCGGCGCCGCGGCGGCGCGCCCGTCGTCGCCCTGCACGGCAAGGCGGCGGTGCTCGCCGACGAGCGCGGCGTCACGGCTTGGCACCTGTCGCTCACGCACAGCGACTCGATGGCGATGGCGGTGGCCGTC
>DATFPZ010000352.1:0-11900 GCA_035264545.1 Acidimicrobiia bacterium | reverse complement strand
CGGTCCGCTGTTCAGGTACACGTAATCGGCGTCAATGTCGGAGAGGCGTCCCATCACGATGCCCTGCGTGATCAGTGCCGTGTGACTGAGCATGGCGCCGTTCGGCCGTCCCGAGAACGCGGCCGTGTAGATCAGCAGGAGCGCGGCCGACGGGTCGACGTCGACGGCCGGATCGGCCTTCGACGCTCCGGTCAGGAACGCCTCGTAGCTTGCGTCGCCGTCGGCGTCGTGCTGGAGCCACACCGCCGACGAGCCCGCGAGCTCGCGTGCCGCGCGGACCGTGGCGCCGATCTCCTCGTCCTGCCAGATGACGACCCTGGCGTCGACGTCGCCGAGGACGAATGCAAGCTCATCGGCGCTCTGCCGCCAGTTCGCGGGGCAGAACATCGCCCCGAGCTTTGCCGCGGCCGCGAGCGCCTCGACGATCCGGAACGAGTTCTGGCCGAGCCACAGGATCCGATCGCCGTGACCGACGCCGGCGGCGGCGAGCGCGTTGGCGAGCCGGTTGGTCCGGTCGTCGAGCTCGGGGTAGGTGAGGCGGACGTCGCGACCGAAGTCGCCGTCTACCACCGCCAGCTGCTCCGGCCGGCTCCGTCGCTGCTCGCGCAGCACGTCGGCGAACGTGAGCCCGGGCAGGACTTCCACGGCGGCAGTCTCGCGCACGATCCTGACGCCGGTGTCAGCTGCGGGCGGTGGCGAGTATCCTGCCGCCGCGTGAGCGCGACGAGCGTGATCGACTGCGACCAGCACCTCTACGAGTCGCGAACCCTGTGGGCCGACTACGCCGATCCGGGCGGTCGCGACCGTGCGATCCAGGTCGTCGACGACGACGCCGGCAACGCCTGGCTGCAGTGGCAAGGCCGACGCATCGTGCTCGCCGATGTCACCGTGCCAGGGGAGACGGACCAGGTCGGGGCCCGCTTGCAGCGGGCCCTGGCAGGGGAGCCGCCCGAGCAGCCGTACGACGAGAGGCTGCCGGCCGCCTACTGGGACCCCGCCGCGCGCCTCCGCGAGCTCGACCGACTCGGGCTCGACGAGGCGTTCCTGTTCCCCAACTACGGCCTCGTGTGGGAGCACAACCTCGTGGGTGACCTCGAGGCCACGAAGATCAACATGGGCGCGTGGAACCGGCGCGCGCTCGATGTGGCGGCCGACGGGAACGGCCGGCTGCACCCCGTCGCGCACTTGACCCTGCGCGATCTCGACTGGCTCGATCAGCAGCTCGCCGCGCTGGCGGCAGGTGGGATCCGGCTGGCGATGATCGCGCCGGCGCTCGTCGACGGCCGGCCGCTCTCGCACCCGGACCTCGACCGCGCGTGGGCCGCGTTCACCGCGCACGACATCGCGCCGGTGTTCCACGTCGCGAACCAGCAGCGTCCGTTCGACGAGGCTTGGTACGCGAGCGATCCGGAACCCACGAACCCGGTGCTGTCGTCGGTGTTCCTGTGGGTGCCTGCCGCGCTCGCCCTCTCCGACCTCGTCGTGAACGGCGTGTTCGAGCGGCGTCCTGACCTGCGTGTCGGCGTCATCGAGCTGTCGGCGGTCTGGTTGCCGATGTTCCTCATGTACCTCGACGGCGGGGTGAACTTCGTGACCCGACTGCACGGGAAGTCGATCGCTGACCTGCCGATGGCGCCGAGCGAGTACGTGCGCCGGCAGGTGCGGGTGGCGGCGTTCTCCTATGAGCGCCCGGAGCGGCTCATCCGGAAGGTCGGGGATCTGTTCATGTGCTGCAGCGACTACCCGCACTCGGAGGGCACCGCCCATCCGCTCGACGACTACCGCGCGCTCGACGACACCACGGCCGACCCCGCCAGCGCGCCCGGCCTGTACCACGAGAACGCGGCGTGGCTCCTGGGCCGCGCAAACGGCGCGTGACCGCAGCCGACGCCGAGTTCGAGTTCCTCGCCCCGCGCCACGACGTCCCCGTCGGCGGCCGGAGCGGGTTCACCGTCGTCAGCGAGAGCCAGGTCCACTACCTCGAGTGGGGGCGCAGCGCCGCCCCTCCCGTCGTGTGTCTCCACGGCGGCGGGCAGACCGCGTACATGTGGGAGGAGCTCGGCGCCGCGCTCGCCCCGACGCACCATGTGTTCGCGCCCGACCTCCCCGGTCATGGTGACACCGACCCCGTCGACGAGATGGACCGCCGCTCGCTTGCCGCCACGATCCCGCCGCTCCTGGACGAGTTCGGGATCGAACGCGCCGCGTTCGTCGGCGCGTCGCTCGGCGGGATCGTCAGCCTCACGCTCGCCGCGGTCGAGCCGGGGCGGGTCGCATCTATCGCGCTCATCGACATCGGGCACCGGCTCGAGGACGAGGGTGTCAACCGGATCATCGACTTCATGACGCGGCACGAGTCGTTCGCCTCACCCGAGGAAGCCGCCGTCGAGGTCGCCGAATACCTCCCGCACCGGCGGGCCGTGAACCCGGACAACCTGCGCCGCAACCTCCGGGAGCGTCCGGACGGGCGCTGGGTGTGGAAGCACATGTTCGCCCGCCGACTCCGCGGCGTGGGGCCGCCGGTCGGCGGTTGGCGGCAGCTCGTCGCCGGGATGGACCGGGAGGCGGCCGCGCTGCGCTGCCCGGTGCTCGTGCTGCGGGGCGCGGCGAGCGACGTGCTCTCGAACGAGGGCGCGGAGGAGATCGCCTCGCTCATCCCCGACGCGCGCCTCGCAACCGTCGGGAGCGCCGGTCATCATGCCGCCGGCGACAATCCCGAGACGACGGTCGACCTCGTGCGCGACTTCCTCGCCGAGACGGGGTCCTGAGGGGCGGCGGTCCCGCCGGGCGTCCGAACCCGTCATTTCGGGCCGGTCTGGTGGGCCGACATTGACGGGCGTCGGGATTGAGTAGTACGCGACACCTGTGGAAAAGGCGCAGGACTCGGTGAGCGAGCACGAATCGCCGGTGGCGATCACCGAAGACGTCGAGCCGATCACGAGCAGTGTGCCTTCCGGTGGAAACGGCGCGACGCCGGAAGCGAACGGCGCGTCGCCCGAGGAAGACAGAGATCGCTGGCTGGCCGAGCTGGAGACGCTCGAACGGACCGAATCGAAGAGCAATGAGGAGACTCGCGCGCGCCAGGCGGAGGCGCGCCGGGCGCGCTGGGACGCCGAATACGAGCGCGCCGAGCAGGCCGCTACGGAACGCGCGGCTCGCGAGGCGAGAGAACGCCGGGAACGGTGGCAGGCCGAGGACGAGCGCCTGGCGCGGGAAGCCGAAGACCGGCGGACGCGGTGGCGGCAGGCTTACGAACGCGCTGAGCTCGACGCACGAACGCGGGCGACGCGGGAGGCGGAGCAGCGCCGAGCGCACTGGGAAGCCGAGTACGCCCGCGCCGAGGCTGAGGTGCAGGAGCGGGCCGCCGCCGAAGCCGATCAGCGCCGAGCGCGTTGGCAAGCCGAGCACGAGCGGGCCCTGCACGAGGCCCAGGAACGGCGGGCACGGTGGCGGCGCGCGTACGACCACGCTCTGGGTGAGGCCCGAGCGCGACTGGAGCGTGAGACCCAACGGCGTCTCGAGCGCTGGGAGGCCGAGTTCGAGCGCGCCGAGCAGCAAGGGTTGAAGCGCGCCGAGCAGGATGCCGTCCAGCGGCGGGCACGACTCGACGCCGACTGCGAGCGGGCATTGCGCGAGGCGCAGAGCCGCGTGGAGCACGAAGCCCGCGTCACGCGGGAGCGCTGGGAGGTCGACTTCGGGCGCTCCCAGCGGGAGGCGGACGAGCGGGCGCAGCGAGCTGCAGAGGCTCGGCGGCAGCGCTTCGAGATGGAGTTCGCGCGGGCCGAGAGCGAAGCGCAGGAGCGCCGGGAACGCGCGGTAAGGGAGCGCCGCCAACAGTGGGAGGCGGAGTACGAGCGCGTCGAGGCCGAAGCCGAGGCGGTCCGCCGCAAGGGTCTGGAGGACGTGCGCGCCCGGGAGGCCGAATGGGTCCCCGCCCGGTTCCGCGCCGACGAGAAGGCCGGCCAACGGGAGCTCGCCAAGCTTCGCGAGCGCTGGGCGAAGGACGACGAGAAGGCGCAGCGGGAGCGGAGGAAGCGACGTGAACCCGAGCTCGAGGCTCGGCGGCAGCGCTGGGACGAAGAGGAGGAACAGGCGCTGAACGAGGCGCGCGCGGGGAGGGCCGAAGCGGCCGAAGCGTTGCGCCGTCGCTGGGAGTCCGAGTACGAGCGCGCCGAGGTCCAGGCCAGGAATCGGGCGGCCCAGGAGCGCGCCGAGCTCCGTCGTCGCTGGGCGGCCGAGTACGAGCGCGCGCAGCAGGAGGCGCAGGAACGCGTGGTCCAAGAGGCGGAGGAGCTCCGGCGCCGGTTGGAGGCCGAAGCCGTACTGCAGGACCAGGAGTCTCGGCGGCAGCAGGCGCGAGAGATCCACGAGCGGCGCGAGCGCTGGGCCGCGGACGATGAGCAGTATCTGCGCGAATTCCAGCAAGGCGCGGCGCGTGAGCTCCGAGAGCTACGCGAGCGCTGGATCTCCGAGGAAGAGCGGGTGTATCGAGAGGCCGAGGAGCGCGCCGCCCGGGAAGCGCAAGAGCTCCGCGAATGGTGGGAGAGCGAAGACGAGCGCGCCACGCGCGAAGCCCTGGCGCGTGCCGGCCGGGAAGCGGATGCCCTGCGCTCGTGGTGGGAGGCCGAAGACCAGCGCCTTGCCAACGAAGCAATGGAGCGCGCCACGGCCGAGGCCGACGAGCAGCGCGCACGCGAAGAGGAGCAGCGAGCCGAGCGCACCGCCCAGGCCGAGCGGTCCCTTCGGGAGATCGCCGACAGGGTGGCGAGTGAGGCGAACGATCGGCGCCAGCGGTGGGAAGCCGAGGATCACCGCACCGTGGAGGAGGCCGTGCGAGGAGCGGAGCACGAGGCGCAGGAACGCCGGCAACGCTGGGAGACCGAATATCAAGAGGCGGTCCAGGGGTGCTACGGCCGGGAGCTCCAGGAGACGCAGCAGCTGTGCGACCAGCTCGAAGCTGAGTATCGGGAGTCGCTCCAACAGGCCCAAGCGCGCGCTGCCGAGCACGGCGAGGAGCTGCGCGAGTGGCACGCCGACGACCGTATGACGTCGCCCAGGGTCGACGTGGTCGACGGGCTTGACGCGCTCGGTCCGTTCGAGCCTGTTGATCTGGTTGAGGCGCCCGGCGACGAGGTCATTCCGTAGGCGGAGCCCCTCAGGGCTCGTCACGAGTTGGAATGCTGCGGGCCTCCGTGCGCATGCCGGTGATACTTGGTGCGTGCATGACGCCCATCGCGGGGTCGTTCGCCGCGGCTACGACGAGATCGCAGACCGGTATCTCGCGGCGCGCGCAACCGGAGGCGATCTCGCGCTCCTCCCCGAGCTGGTCTCCCGCCTGAGTGCCGGAGATTCGGTGCTCGACGCTGGCTGCGGAGCGGGTGTGCCGGTGATGACGAAGCTCGTGGACGCCGATCTCGAGGTGGTTGGTATCGATCTCTCGAGCGCCCAGGTCCGTCTCGCTCGATCACACAGTCGTGGCGCACACGTCACGCAAGCCGACCTCGTGGCGCTGCCATTCGCTGACCGCAGCTTCGACGGACTCGTGTCCTACTACGCCGTGATCCACGTGCCGCGTTCCGAGCACCAAGTGGTCTTCGACGAGTTCCGACGCGTATTACGCCCTGATGGTGTCGCACTTCTATGCCTCGGTGCCCGCGATCTACCCGCGGACGATGACACGGAGAGCTGGCTCGGCACGCATATGTTCTGGAGCCACTTCGACGCCGAGACCAACCTGGAGATGCTGCGGGCTTCCCGGTTCGACATCATTCGTCACGAGCTCGTCGAGGACCCCATGGACCATGGACGTCATCTCTTCGCGCTCGTGGCGGCAGACTGATCGGGACAAGAGATGGAGGCGCGATGACGGCCGTGGACCAGCAGCAAACCGAGGCGATTCGGCAGCTGGTGCCGTTCGCTGCCGCGCTCGGCATCGAGGTCGTCACGAGCAGTCCGGACGAAGTGCGGGCGCGCGTCGAGTGGCGGCCCGAGCGGTGCACAACCGCGGGCGTGCTGCACGGCGGTGTCATCATGAGCCTGGCCGACACGACCGGGGCGACGTGCGCCTTCCAGAACCTCCCTGAGGGCGCCGCCGGGACGACGACGATCGAGAGCAAGACCAACTTCTTGCGCGCCGTGCGCGACGGCTATGCGGAGGCTGTCTCTCGTCCGCTGCACGCCGGCCGCACCGTGGTGGTCATCGAGACCGACGTTACGGATGCGGCCGGACGCCCGGTCGCGAAAATCCTCCAGACCCAGGCGGTCCTGCGCGCCGGTCGAGAAGCATGATGCGCACGGCCACAAAATGCCTGACACCTTCTTGTGAATGGTGGTCGCTCCGGCGCGGGGGCCAGGACTGACCGTCATCCGGTTCGGTCGGGTCAGCGGGCAGACGGGAGAAACCGGAACGAAAACCCCGTCGCCGGGCAAGGCCCCCGCGTCGGAGGTGCCGCACACGTAACTTGCCTCAACCGGGGACCCCGCCAAACGAGTGGCGACTCAGCGATCCATGCCGAACTGCCGATGTGCGCTCGACGGCGCGGAACCCCTTCCTGAGCAACATTGTCCGGGTGCCGTGGGGACGGATAATCCGCGGCGAGCGAACCGGTGAGCGACCCTGCTCGCACCACCACGCCCTCAAGACCTACGCGGGCTGGAGTCGTCGGCGTCGACGGGGAACTCGACCTCGTGCCGCCCGACGATCCCGACCCGCCGTGACGGCGGCGAGACCTAACTCGACGGGCGGACGTTGATCACCAAAGTGAAGATCGACTTCACGACCGGTTCGCCGGAGCCGGCGTCCTTCCAGTCGGTCTCGGTGACGTAGAACTCGAGCTTGCCGCCGTTGGATCGTTCTTTCTCGTAGACGTCGGTGATGACGCTCGTGCCTTCGAGGACGTCTCCGACCTTGGGCCAGCGTTGGTACTCGAAGGCCTGCTCCCCGTGGAGGATGGCGCGGCCGGGTCCGCGCAGGCGGTCGATCGGGAGCCCGGCGGCACCGCCGGTGCCCAGCGATCCCCAGTACGACATCACGAACGGGAACGTGGGCGGGACGAGGGCGTCCTCGCCGTTGTAGACGTCGTCGCCGTCGCCGAGCGCCTCTGCGAAAACCCGCACCGGGCCTCGCTCGATGACGACCTTCTGGGTGCCCGTCTCCTGTCCCTTGAGCTCGGTCAGCGCCACGACGGGGACCCTATAGCCCCAGGCGCTCGTTGGCCTCCTCGAAGAAGCTCGCCGGTGACCGCGTGTCGCGTTCCGGCTCCAGTGTGTCGGGGTTCCACTGCGACATGTCGCGGTTGAAGAAGTCGCCGCCGTACACGTGGATTGCGCCGGTGCAGGTGCCGAGCGGGTTGTGCACGGCATGGATCGTGTTGTCGCCGAGCAGCACGACGTCGTTCGTCGAGAGCTCCCTGGTGCGCCGCGCCTCGAGACAGCCGTCGACGCTACGGAAGAAAGTGTTGTCCTCCTGTCCGGCGTAGATCCCGATGGCGGCCCACATCTGGTGGTCGTGGGGCCAGATCGACATCCCGGGCGCCCATACCACTTTCAGCACCGTCAGCTCGGGGGAGTGGTGCAACGTCGTGAGCTCGGCCCGGGTCGCCGGGAGCGCCTGCTCCACGGGAGACGGCTCGTCGACGGTGCGTTCCAGCAGATCGGCGACGGCCAGCCGCGGCTCGTGCTCGGTCAAGCACGCCCGACACTCCGCCACGAACTGCTCGACTTCGAGCACGCTCTCAGACTAGGGCGAATTCGTCCTGCCCGTCGCGCTGCGGGCGTTGTTGCCCAGCAAGTGCTTCATAACTTTCCCGGTTGCGTTGCGCGGGAGCTCGTCGACGAAGGTCACCTGGCGCGGGCGTTTGTAGTCGGCGAGGTGATCGGCGCAGAACGCCTGGAGCTCGTCACCGCCGACGGCCGCATCGGGCTTGCGCACGACGAAGGCGGCGATGTCCTCGCCGAGCACGTCGTGCGGTATGCCGACGACCGCCGCCTCGCGCACCGCCGGATGCTCGAGGATCACGCTCTCGATGTCGGTCGGGTACACGTTGTGTCCGCCGCGGACGATGAGGTCCTTCTTTCGCCCGACGAGGTACAGGAACCCGTCGTCGTCGAGGTAGCCGAGGTCTCCGCTGCGCAGCCAACCGTCACGCGTCCAGGTGCTCGCGGTGGCGTCGGCATCCTTGTAGTACTCACGCTGGCGTCCGGGCAGTCGCGTCAGCAACTCACCGACCTCGTGCGGTCCGCGCTCTTTGTCGTCGTCGTCGACGATCTTGATCTCCATGGGCGGGATCGGCTTGCCCACCGATCCGATCCGTTTCGTCACCTCTTCCTGTGGCATCACGATGAACGCCGGCCCGGCCTCGGTCATCCCGTACGAGTTCGACACACTGGCCTGCGGCAATCGCTCCACCAGCGTCATCAGCGTGTTCGGCGCGAGGGGAGCACTCCCGATCGAGACGGCTTGCAGGCTGTGAAGGTCGGCGGTCGCGAAATCGGGATGGGCGACGAGCAGCTCGGCCATGGCGGGCACGAGGAACGCCATCGTCGGCCGCTCGCGCGCGACGATCCGCAGCCACTCCCCGGCGTCGAACTTCGGGAAGTACAACCCGACCATGCCCATCTTCATCGGGTTGTATATGAACGAGATCCCCGCGAACGTGAAGAGCGGCGCACCGTGCAACCATCCGGCCCCCGTCCATGGCGGCTCGTGGTTCGGGATCATCGCCACGTTCCGGTGGCGGACGGCGACGCCCTTGGGCAGACCGGTCGTACCGGACGTGTACATGATGTCGGCGAGGTCGTCGAGGTCGACATCGATCTGGATGTCGCGGTCGTCGGGGTCGAGCGCTGCGTCCCAGGCGATTTCTCCGGTACCGGCGCCGTCACTGACGAGCAGCTCGAGCGAGGGGACTGCGTCACGCACCTCACGCGCGGCCGGCAGCAGTGACGAACAGGTCAGGAGCGCCCGCACCTCAGCGTGTCCGAGGATCGCGATCAGCTCCCGGACGGACAAGCGAGTGTTGGTGGGCACGGCCACCGCGCCCGCCTTGTGCGCGGCCGCGTACGCGACGATCCAGCGCAGGCATTCCTCGCTCGGGAGGTAGATCGACACGCGATCGCCGGGCTCGACGCCGCGTGCGACCAGACCCCGTGCGAGGGCGTTCGAGCGGCTGTCCCATTCCCCGAAGGTGAGCGCGGCCCCGGAGCCCAGGTCGCGGTACGCGACCTCGCCGCCGTCGCGCCGCGCCATGAAGCGCAGCTGGTCGACGAGCAGCTCCCCCCAGTCGGGCATGGCTCACCTTCCCCGAAGGGACCGGTCCTTCTCGAAGAGGCCGGTCACATCGAGAATGCCATGCCCGGGATGGAGCTGCCGCCCTCCGCGGGTGCGAAGAGCTCTGCCTTGTGGGCGATCAGGTCGTCGACCGTCCAGCGCTTGCCTCCGGCGGCGAGCTCGTTGGTGAGCGACCACCCGCGCATCAAATAGACGCGGTCGCCCCACATGACGAACACCTGACCGCTCACGTCGGCGGCGGCGTCAGTGGCGAGGAAGCCGATCAGCGGCGCCATGTTGTCGGGATCCCACGCGTCGAACTCGCCGTCCTTCGCCGCCATGAGCTGGTCGGCGCCGGCAACGGTCTCGGTCAGCCGAGTCCGGGCGCGAGGCGCGATCGCGTTCACGGTCACGCCGTACTTCTGCAGCTCCCGCGCGAGCACGATCGTCATCGACGCGATCCCGGCTTTCGCCGCCGCGTAGTTCGACTGCCCGGCGTTGCCGAACAGACCCGACTCGCTGGACGTGTTGATGATCCGACCCGAAACCGGCTCCCCCGCCTTCGACTGCTCGCGCCAGTACACGGCCGCGAACCGGCTGGGCGCGAAGTGACCTTTGAGGTGAACGCGGATGACCGAGTCCCAGTCGGCCTCGGACAGGTTGAAGCTCATGCCGTCGCGCAGGATCCCGGCGTTGTTCACGAGGATGTCGAGCTTGCCGAAGGCGTCGACCGCCTGACCGACGAGCGACTCCGCGCCCGGCCATGACGCGACGTCGTCGTAGTTGGCGACCGCCTCGCCACCACCGGCGACGATCTCGTCGGCCACCTCCTGCGCGGGAGTCTTGTCCGCACCCTCGCCTTCGCGTGCCCCGCCGAGGTCGTTGACGACAACTCTGGCGCCTTCGCTCGCGAGGAGCAGCGCCTCACCCCGGCCGATCCCGCGGCCGGCGCCTGTCACGACCGCGACTTTGCCGTCGAGCGAACCCATTGATCCCCTTCCGATCTTCCGCCAAGGCGGAGAGAACCTTACTGACTCGTGTGTCAGGTACGCTCCTTCGGGATTCACAGACCTTGGAGGAAACAAGCTCATGCCTGATGCCGTCATCGTGTCCGCCGCCCGGACCGCCATCGGGACGGCGCGCAAGGGCTCGCTCGCAGACATCGACGTGTTCGAGCTCGCCAAGGCGTCGATCAGCGAGGCGCTCAAGCGCTCGAGCGTTCCCGCCGAGGACGTCGACGACATCATCATGGGGGAGTCGCTCCAGGGTGGCGGCTGCGTGGCGCGCTACGCCGCCGTCGACCTCGGCCTGACCGACATCCCCGGCCTGGCGCACAACCGACACTGCGCCTCGGGCATGGCGCCCATCCAGACGGCGGCCGCGAGCATTCGTGCCGGCATGGACCGGGTCGTCATCGCGGGCGGTGCCGAGAGCATCACCCAGAGCCCGACCGTGATGAAGAAGCTGCCGGGACCGTACGCGGGCGTCGAGCCGTGGCTCTCGCCCAGCCATCCGGCGACGCCGGACGCGCCGACCATGGACATGTCGATCACGGTCGGCTGGAACACTGCGGTCAAGGCGGGCGTGAGCCGCGAGGAGCAGGACAACTGGGCGTACCACTCGCACATGCGCGCGGTCGCCGCCACGGACGAGGGACGGCTCCGTGACGAGATCTTCGCCATGGAAGTACCGGTCCGGGGCAAGCGAGGCGAGACGCGCACCTTCGACGTCGACGAGCACCCGCGGCGCGACACGACACCCGAGAAGCTCGCGCAGCTGCCGCCCCTGCACCCGGAGATCGACGGGTTCAGCATCACCGCCGGGAACGCGTCCGGTCTCAACGACGCCGGCTGCGCGGTCGTCGTCGCCGACCGCGAGTACGCCGACGAGCATGGGCTCGAGCCGCTGGCGATCGTCAGGTCATGGGCATCGGTGGGCGTGCCGCCGCGCGACACCGGGCTGGCGCCGACGCTCGCGATCCCGAAAGCGGCCGAGCGCGCCGGCATCGCGGTCTCGGACCTCGACCTGGTCGAGATCAACGAGGCGTTCGCGGCGATGGCCGTCGCGTCGTCCCGCATCCTCGGCTTGCCGCACGAGATCGTGAACGTGAACGGCAGCGGCTGCAGCCTCGGCCATCCCGTCGCCGCCACCGGCGCCCGCATGGTCGCCACGACGATCTTCGAGCTGCGGCGGCGCGGCGGTGGGCTGGGTTGCGTGAGCATGTGCGCCGGCGGCGGCATGGGCTCGGCCACCGTGCTCGAGGTGCCACCCCCGTCGTAGGTTCCGGCTTATCGACCGAGACCGCTCCATCGACGAAGACCTCGCCTTCGCCCTCGAGCTCGCGGACGCCGCTGACGACATCACGCTGGCGCGCTACCGCGCCACGGACCTCGTGGTGCAGACCAAGCCCGATCTCACACCCGTGACCGAAGCCGACCAGGCGGCGGAGAAGGCGCTGCGGGCTCGCATCGAGGCCGAGCGTCCCCGAGACGGGGTCGTAGGTGAGGAGTACGGCGAGACGACGGGATCGGGCGGCCGGCGATGGATCCTCGATCCGATCGACGGGACGAAGAGCTTCGTGCGTGGCATCCCCGCGTGGGGGACGCTGATCGCTCTCGAGCGTGACGGCGAG
>DATFPZ010000351.1:0-7502 GCA_035264545.1 Acidimicrobiia bacterium | reverse complement strand
GCCAAGTTGAGCGTGAGCGTCTTGTTGCCGTTGCTCCACTTCCAGCTGCGGGCCAGCCACGGATGGGTCTTGTGGCCGCCGGCCGGCACGACGATCAGCGGCTCGTAGAAGGCGCCCTGAACGAAGGCGCCGCTCGGCAGGCCGGTCGCGCTGTACGGGTTGAAGTTCTTGGTGAAGGCGGGGTCGCCCGAGCCGGTCATGACGAGGCATTGATGGCCCGCAGCGGCGACCGCCGTCCCGGCGGGCATCGCTGGGGCGGTCGCGCTGCTCACGAGCGCCGCGACGGCCGTAGCGGCTACGGCGATGGCGAGCAGGCGGGTGCGGAGGCTACGCATCTATGTCCTTTCTCGCCCAACGGTCGGGCGGTTCGTGCTGCTTCGGCCTGGCGGCCGGAAACGTTTCCGGCACTGTTACACGGCCTAAAGGGCAAAGTCAAGCGGTTGGCGTTCGATTTCCTGCCCTCTCGCGGGCATCGACTACCGAAACGTTCCGGAACATGCTTCAATGGTGGAGATGACCGAGCTCGCACGCGCGCACCGGCCCTCCCGCGTCACGATCCGCGAGGTCGCCGAGCTCGCGGGCGTCTCGATCGCGACCGTGTCGCGAGTCCTGAACGGGCGCGGCGACGTCTCGGACGAGACGCGCGATCTCGTCAGCCGGGTCGTCCGCGAGAACGGCTACACCGCGAATCGGAACGCCCGCGGTCTCTCGGCCGGCCGCACGGGCCTCGTGGGCGTCCTCGTACCCCTCGTCTATCCGGCCTACTTCTCCGCGATCATGGCGGGCGCCGCTGAGGCGCTCTCCGAGCGTGACCTCCAGATCGTCCTCTCGCCCACCGGGCACCAGCACGACCGCGAGGTCTCCGTGCTCGACCGGCTGCACGGCGTGACCGACGGCGCCCTGATCATCCTCCCTGAGGAGTCGAGCGAGGAGCTCGAACGGCTGCTCGACGGCGGTTACCGCTTCGTGGTGCTCGATCCGCTGATGCCTCTCGATGAGCGGATCCCGTCGGTCTCGGCGGCCCACACGTCGGGTGCTGACCAGGCGATGCGCCATCTGCTCGACCTCGGGCATCGCCGGATCGCGCAGATTACCGGCCCGCGCGGCTGGCTCGCCACCGAGGATCGTCGCCGCGGCTACCGCGCAGCGCTGGCCGCGGCCGGCATCCTCGCGGATCCCGAGCTCGAGGTCGAGGCGGAGCCCGAGATCGAGGACGGCCGAACGGCCGCGGGCCACCTCCTCGACCTGCCCGAGCCGCCCACCGCGATCTTCGCGTTCAACGACAACATCGCGATCGGAACCCTTCAGGCGGCGCGAGCTCGCGGGCTCTGCGTGCCGGAAGAGCTGTCGGTGGTCGGCTTCGACGACGTCGAGCACGCGACGATCGTCACGCCGGCGCTGACGACGGTTCGTCAGCCACTCGCCGAGATGGGCCGGACGGGCGTCAGCCTCCTCAACCGGCTGCTCGAGAAGCAGCGCTTCGAGACACTCCACGTCGAGCTTGCGACGCGGCTGGTCGTCCGCGACTCCACGGCGCCGCCGCGCGCGCTGCAGTAGGCGTTTCAGCGCGCGAGGCGGCGTTCTTCACCGTGCGCGGCCTTTCACCGGTGGACAACGCCGGCCGTGGCATCTCCTTGGCGTCGGTCATCCGCGGCGCTTCGGAGCTCATGACCGTTTTCGACGCCGACCGATGCGAGCGAGCCGAACACTGCATCTCCTGCGGAAGGCCGTCGTGGGACGATGTGCCCGACCTTACGGAGTTCCTCTATCTCGCCCTGACACACGATGCTCGGCGGCGGTAGGCATTCCTGTTGGATCGACGGAGCGCCAGGGCGCGCCGCGAAGTTCCAGGCGAAGCTCCCGTTCGGATTCGTCAGCCAGATCCGTGAGGCGTCGACAGCTTGCTGGAGCGACATGCGATGGTCGATCAGATCGACAACGACATTCAGGACCAGGCTTGGGATGAAATCTGCTCCGAACGTGCCCGTTGCGGCAACGGGCTCGCCGTCCTTCATGAGCACGACCGGCGTCATGCTCCCCATCGGCCGCTTGTTTCCCGCCGCGTCGTTCGGTGGGGTAGTGAAGAGCCTCAGGCTGTCGTTCAGCAGGAACCCGTAGCCGGGAACAGTGATCCCGCTCCCAAACGAGCTCGCCATCGTCGTCGTGAAGCTCGCCACGTTCCCGAACGAGTCGATGATCGAGAAATGCGTCGTGTGCCCGGCGTTTCCGTCCGTCTCCTGGGTCGTAGCGGGCGGCGGGAACCCGAACGGGTTTCCCGGTGCGACGACTCCAGGCATGCGTATCGGAAAAGGATTCATCAGCGCGCTTCGATCCGCGAGGTAAGCATCCGAAAGCAGCTGTTCCTCCGGCACTGCGGAAAACGCGGGGTCAGCAACCCATGCGTTTCGGTCCGCGAGCGCGAGCCGCAGAGCTTCGACCATGGCGTGGATCGTGTTTCGACTCCCGAAGCCGTATCCGCCGGCAAGGTCGCCAATCGGGAAACGCCCGTCCTCGAGCAAACCGATCGCCTCGAGGACGACGAGGCCACCTGAGCTCGAGGGCGCTGCCGAGTACACGTCATAGCCGCGGTAGCCGATGTGGCTCGGCGGCCGCACGACGACGTCGTACGCCGCTAGATCGGCGAGCGTCATTCGACCATCGCCTCCCGCGAACGTGCTTCGGAGCTGGGCCTCGACGATCGCTGAGGCGATCTCGCCCCCGTAGAAGACCGACGCGCCCTGAGCCGCGATGAGCCGGAACGTCTTCGCCAGGTCCGGCTGAACGAGGAGATCGCCCTGCTTGATCGGGATGCCGCCGGGGCGGAACAACGCCTTCGTCTCCGGCTGGAACGCCTCCTTCCAGATACCGGCGTTCGTCGATCCCGCCTCGCGCGCCAGGAACGAGCCGACGTGGAAGCCGTTCTCGGCATATCCGATGGCGTCCCGCAGCGTGTCGGCGAGGGACATCGTCCCCCACGCGTCGAGCATCACGTCGACGGCACGCAGCGTGCCGGGCACGCCGACGGAATAGCCGTTTACGCTCCTCACCAGCGGGGTCTGGTTCGCGTACATGTCAGGTGTCGTGGCGGCCGGTGCGCGCTCCCGGGCGTCGATCGCGTAAGTACGACCCTCATTCGCCACGTGGACGACGATGTTCGACGAGCCGCCGATTCCGGCGAGGTGCGGTTGGGTGACGTTGAGAACGAAAAGCGCGGCAGCCGCGGCATCGAACGCGTTCCCTCCCGCGGTCAGGATCCGCTCCGCCGCCTGCGTGGCAAGCGGGTGGTCGGTGGAGACGGCGCCCAGAGCCCTGTATTGAACGATCGTCTCGGTTTCGAGAACGTTCTGGCTTCCGTCTTTGACGTGCGCGCGTATCTGCACGCGCTGTAAGCGGTCGAGCCGGCGGAAGGACAGGGTGGCGACCCCGCCCGGCGCCGGCACATCGAAGTAGTTCTTCGTCTCCACGTCCCCGTCCCCGAGCGGCCAAGCTTTCACCTGCACCTTCTCGAGCAGCTCGGGCACTGCTGAAGCATCGCTCGTGACCGTCAGCGAGATGTCCGTCCCGTCGGGCCCGAGCAATGCAAGGGCGGAGAGTGAATAAGCGCTGTTCGACATTCCTTGCGACGTCCGCGCGCCCGCGGACGCCGGGAACGCGACGAGGGCAACGGTGAGCGCGGCGATGAGCGCGCGAATCGGGATCACGGCGGCGGCCTCCTTCGGTCAGTGGCTCATGCGCCAATAGTCACGGAACGCCCTCATACGCCTCTCACGCGCGGGTCACGTGGATCACCCCCTCCGGTCGAGACGGCCCTACGGGCGTCGCACACTTTCAAGTCGCCCTCGGGCAATATCGTCTTCGTGTACTGGACCGGGCGCGCTTTCTAGGTGACCACGGAGATACGGCTGGGAGAGCCGCCTCGTTCGCCGTCCGGCATCACGGAGGTCGCGATCAAGGGCTTCAGGACGGCGCGCGACGTCGCCTTCGCGCCCGGCGCGATGTGCGCGCTCGTCGGAGAGGCGAATGCAGGCAAATCGAACCTGCTGGCCGCGATCCGCGCCGTGCTGGATCCGACGAACGCGCCGCTCACCGACGGCGACGCCGCCGCCGAAGTCGGTGGTGTCGCGATCCGCGCGCGCCTCGCCGGCGGCGGAGAAGTACGTCTCGAAGGCAAGCCCGGCGAAGCGGTGCACACCGGCGGCGAGCTCGCACCGCAGGTGCTCTTCCTACCCGCCGAGGCGCGCGGCGGCGCCGTCCTTGCACCGTCGAGCGTGTCCGTCGAGCGCGCCGAGGGGCTTCGCCAGGTGCTCTCTCGGCAGAGGGCGACGCCGGCGGCACAAGCGCTCGCGCTGCTCGACGCCGTCGAGTCGAGCGACTTCGCGGCGCGACCAGGGTTCCTGATCCTGATCGAGGAGCCCGAGCTCTACCTGCGGCCCCAGGCACAGCGTTACCTCTATCGCGTGCTGCGGGAGCTGGCCGCTGCCGGAAACCAGGTGATCTACTCGACGCACTCGCCCGCCTTCCTGAACGTCGCGCGGTTGGACGAGCTCGTGTTCGTAGAGCGGCTCCCGACCCGCGGCACGCGGGCCCTCCAGCCGGAGCCGGTGTCTTCGGACGAGGATTTCCGGGTCATGACTGAGTTCGACGCGGCCCGCAGCGAGCTGTTTCTGGCGCAGGCCGTCGTCCTCGTCGAGGGCCTGACCGAGAAGCTCGTCCTCCCGTTCGTCTTCTCGGCGCTGGGGCACGACGTCGATCGCGAGGCGATCTCGATCGTCGAGTGCGGCGGCAAGCCGAACCTGCCGCTGTTCGCGCGGATCTGCCGCGCAACGGGTATCCCGTTCGTGGTCGTCCACGACAGCGACCGCAAGTCCAGCGGCAGGCTCGCGCCGGCGGAGCGCGCCCTGAACGCGCTGATTGCCGAGACCGCCGGGGCGGACCGAGTCGTCGTGCTCGATCCGGATTTCGAAGGCGTGGCGGGGCTTGTCGGCCACCGCCGCAAGCCCGAGCGGGCGTGGCGGGAGTTCGCCGAGCGCGCCGCGTCCCAGATGCCGCCCGAGCTCGTCCGGATCGTCGAGCTCGTCATGTCCAGCGCTTAGGGCGCCATGGCTGTCGGAGCTCGTCGGAGGGCTGGAGCCGGCGCTCCCGGCGAAAGGCCGGGAGCGCCAGCAGAGAGCAGGCCTCAGCCCGTGAAGCGAGGAGTCGTGATCGCCCCGAGGACGACCAGCTGCCTCGCGCCGCACTTGAGCTTCTGCGGGACCCTCACCGTGACAATCCCCGGCCGCCGCGCGGTGACGACGATGCGGGCGATTCCACGGGCGTTCGTCCGCCCGGTCTTCGTGACCCCGCCGCCCCTGACGACGACCGTCCGGCCCCTGGCGGGCTTGCCGGCCGACGTGACGCGAACCACGACCGTCGAGCGCTTGCCGACGCGGAGCGTCCCGGGCTTGGCGGTGAACCGGTCGCACACGAGCACCTTCTTCACGGTGCGCACGACCGGCTTGGGCACCTCGGTCGTCGCCGTCGCCTGGTTGTTCGCGGTGTTGGACTCGGGCTCCTTGCCGACCACGGTCACGGTGTTCGTGAGCGTGCCGGTCTGCGTCGCCCGGACGACGAGCGTGATCGTCACCGTCGAGCCGGTCGGCACCGTGCCCAGGTTGCAGCTGATCAGCAGGCCGCCGGTGCAGCTGCCCTGCGTGGTCGACACCGAGACGAACGCGGTCCCGACCGGCAGCGGGTCGGCGAGCGTGACCTGCGTCGCGGCGTCGGGCCCGTTGTTCCCGACCACGATCGTGTAGGTCAGTAGGCCGTTCAGCTTGACCGGATCGGGCAGGTCGGTCTTGGTGACCCACAGGTCCATGAGCGGGTTGTGCACGATCGGCGGCGCGGGCGTGATCGTGACCGTCGCGTCGTCGTGCGCGGTCAGCTCGTGCCGGTCGTCGTCGTGGCCGGTGACGGTCACGATGTCGGTGTGCGTCGAGCCGGCGCTGCCGGTCACCGCGCCGACGAACGTGCACGTCGCCTGGTCGGGCCCGCCCGCCGCGTGGTCGTCGGGCTGGAGCACCTTGCCGATGAGCGAACCACAGCTGCCCTTGGCGGCCAGGTCGCCGTAGACGTTGTCGACGAGCTTGTCGACGGTGACGGCGTCGACCGCCGAGGTGTTCCGGACGACGACCGTGAACGTCACGTCGCCGCCGGGCTCCTGGATGCTCGTCGGGTTGGCCGACTTGTCCAGGGCGAGCGAGGCCGGCACGTCGGTGATCGTCACCGTCGCGTCGTCGTGGTCGCTCACCTCGTGGCCGTCGTCATCGTGACCCGACGCGGTCACAACATCGGTCTTCACGTCGCCGGCGTTGCCCGTGACCGAGCGGGTGAACTTGCAGCTGTACGTGTCACCCGGCTGGATCGTCTGCGGCACGGAGCAGGTGCCGTTGCCGTTCAGGTCGATCGGGCCGGCCGGGCCGGCGCCGTCCGGATCGTCCACGAGCGAGGTGATGGTGACCGGATCGGTGGACACCGAGGTGTTCGCGACCTGGACCGTGAACTGCACCGGGCCGCCGGGCTCGGGCACCGAGGTCGGATCAGCCGTCTTGGTCACGTCGATCGACGGTGCGACGTCGGTGATGTCGACGTCGGCGCCGTCGTTGTCGGTGACGGGCCGCTCGTCCTCGTCGTGTCCGGTCACGGTCGCGACATTGTGGTGCTCGTCGCCGGCGTTCCCCGTCACCTTCGCCGTGAAGGCGCACGTCGCCTCGTCCGGGCCGCCGGCTGCGCCGTCGTCGGGAGCGAGCTCCGCGTCCTCGAGCGTGCCGCAGTCGCCGCGGAGGAAGAGGTTGCCGAAGACGGAGTCCGAGAGCGCGTCGACCGTGACGCTGTCCGCCTCCGACGTGTTGTGGACGTGGAAGCTGAACGTCACGTCGGCGCCCGGCTCGGGCACCGCGGTCGGCGAGGCCACCTTCTCGATCTCGATCCCCGACGGCTTCCGGGTGTTCGTGATCGTGCAGGTCTTGGTGTCGCCGTACGCGATCGTCCCGTCCGTGCAGTCCGTCGAGTACGAGGCCACGTAGTGCGGATCCTCGTTCTCGGAGACGTCGTAGCCGCCGGGCTGCAGCGTCACGATCGTCCCCTGCGAGTCGCCGGGGAAGCTCGCCGGGCTCGCGTTGTTGCCGGAAACCGAGATCTGGAAGTCGCTCGGCGACTTGACGCCGCCCACGACCTGCTTGATCACGATCAGCTGCGGCAGCTTCGAGTTCGTGACGGTGCACGTCTTCGCGTCGCCGTAGGCAACCGTCACCGAGCCGTCGGCACAGTCACTGCTGTAGCTCGTGCTCCAGCCGCCCGGCACGGCGCTGCCGTTGCCGAGCGTCTCCGTGACCGCGTACGTGCCCGGTGCGTAGGTGCGGGTGTCACTCGCCCCATGACCGGCGTCGTCGAGCGCCTTGACCTGGCCGACGGAGATGTCGAACACGGACCCGTCGCCGCCGAGAATGTGCTTGATCACGGTCAGC
>DATFPZ010000350.1:0-4194 GCA_035264545.1 Acidimicrobiia bacterium | reverse complement strand
TTCGTCGAGTTGGTCCTGCTCTTGACCAGCGAGCTCGTCACGAACGCCTACCGGCACGCCGGGACGGAGACGCGCGTCTCCGTCCGGCTCGACGACGACTGCGCCCGGGTCGAGGTGCACGACGTCGGTCGCGGCGAGCCGGAGCTGCGGCCACTCGACACCGATCGGGTCGACGGCCGCGGCCTCCAGATCGTCGACGCGCTCGCAGACCGATGGGGATACGACTCGGACGCGAGCGGCACCGACGTGTGGTTCGAGCTGGTTCATCCGTCGTAGCTGCTGGGTATCCTGGCCGGCATGGTCTCCCCTGGTTCTGACCTGCCCGCGGGCGAGGACTTTCGGATCTCGGTCGGTGACGACGCCGGGACGCCGACGGTGATCGTCGAGGGCGAGGTCGACGTGGCCACGGCGCCGGCGTTGCGGGACGAGCTGTACCAGCTCATCGAGAAGGGCGCCCGGGAGATCGTCGTCGACCTCTCCGGGATGGACTTCATCGACTCGACCGGCCTCGGGGTGTTCGTAGGGGCACTGAAGCGGGCCCGCGAGGGCGGCGGCGGCATCGAGCTGCGGGGCCTCAAGCCGTCGGCGCGCAAGGTGTTCGAGATCACCGGCCTGAGCACCGCCTTCACGATCGCAGGCTGACTCGATCTCCCTGCGCCGCTCCGAGGTGGCGGCTTCGCCCTGTTGACCAGCCCGGCGCTACCGTACGGTTCGTAGGAGTGACCGCTCCCAGAGTGGAGACGCCCATGAACCGGAGCATCCAGTCGGCGCTTCCCTGGAAGCCCGCCGACGACACCGAATACGGCGACATCCGCTACGAGGTCGCCGAGGGCATCGCCAAGCTCACGATCTGCCGCCCCGAGGTGCGGAACGCCTTCCGGCCTCGCACCCTCTTCGAGCTCCAGGACGCGTTCGAGCGGGCCCGGAGCGATCCCACCGTCGGCGTGATCCTGCTCACCGGGGAAGGTCCGCAGGCGTTCTGCTCCGGCGGCGACCAGCGCATCCGCGGCGACGACGGCTACGTCGGCGACGACGGCGTCGGCCGCCTCAACGTCCTCGACCTCCAGATCCAGATCCGCAGGCTGCCGAAGCCGGTGGTGGCGATGGTGGCCGGGTACGCGATCGGCGGCGGGCACGTCCTGCATGTCGTGTGCGACCTCACTATCGCCGCCGACAACGCCCGCTTCGGGCAGACGGGCCCGAAGGTCGGTTCGTTCGACGGTGGCTACGGGTCGGGGCTCCTCGCCCGCAGCGTCGGGCAGAAGAAGGCGCGCGAGATCTGGTTCCTGTGCGACGAGTACGACGCGCAGGAAGCCCTCGAGATGGGTCTCGTGAACAAAGTCGTCCCACTCGAGCAGCTCGAGGTCGAGACGGTGGCCTGGTGCAAGCGCATGCTGGAGCACAGCCCGCTCGCGTTGCGCATGCTGAAGGCGTCCTTCAACGCCGCCGACGACGGTCTCGCCGGCATCCAGCAGCTCGCCGGGGACGCGACGCTCCTGTACTACATGAGCGAAGAAGCGCAGGAAGGCAAGCAGGCGTACCTCGAGAAGCGTCGTCCAGAGTTCGACCGGTTCCCGAAGCGCCCCTGAGATGACGACGGCGGCGGAATGGGTCGCCGGGGCGCGGCCGCGGACGCTGGGCGCCGCGATCTCGCCCGTGCTCGTCGGCACGGCCGCCGCTTATGCGGACGCCGACACCGTGACCTGGTGGCGCGCGGGAGCCGCGCTCGTCGTGGCGCTCGCGCTCCAGGTCGGCGTGAACTACGCCAACGACTATTCCGACGGGGTGCGCGGCACCGACACCAAGCGCGCCGGTCCGCTCCGACTGACTGCGTCCGGCGTCGCTGCCCCCGCGGCAGTGCGCAATGCGGCCGCCCTCGCGTTCGGTGTGGCCGCGGTAGTCGGCCTCGCGCTCGCGATCGCGGTGGACCTCCGCCTCCTCGTCGTGGGGGCGGTCGCCATCGCGGCCGCGGTGCTGTACACGGGCGGCCCGCGCCCGTACGGCTACTCGGGGCTGGGCGAGGTCGCCGTGCTCGTGTTCTTCGGGTTCGTGGCCACGGCCGGCTCGGCGTACGTGCAGCTGGAACGTGTGCCCGCGGCGGCGTGGTGGGGGGCGGTGGCGGTGGGGCTGCTCGCCTGCGCCATCCTGCTCGCCAACAACATCCGGGACATCGACACAGACCGCGTCACCGGCAAGCGCACGCTGCCGGTGCTCGTCGGTGCCCCGGCGGCGCGGGGGTTGTTCCTCGGTTGCGTCGCCGGCGCGTTCTTGGCCGTCGCCGCCGTAGGGGTGCTGTACCCGCCGGCGCTGATCGCGCTGGCGGCGCTTCCGCTCGTCGTGCAACCCGTCCGGCTCATCATGACCCGGCGCGACCCGCCGTCGCTCGTCGCCGCGCTCGTGGGCACCGCACGCCTCGAAGTGGTCGTTGCGGTGCTGTTGGCCCTGGGACTGGTCACGGCGTGAGCGAGCACCGGCTCCGCATCGGCGACCGGGCCGTGACGCTCGTCGCCGGGCCGGCGGGGTGGGGCGAGTCGTCGCCGCTCCCGGGCTATGCCTGCGGGCCGGTGGCGTCGCGGCAGGCGGCGGAGGAATCGGCGCGTGACGGTTGGCCGGCGGCCGTGCGCGACACGGTGCCGGTCAACGCGCTCGTCGACCGCGGCCCCGTAGATCCCAGCGCGCTGTCCGGCTTCCCCGCCGTGAAGGTGAAGGTCGGGCGAATGGAGCCGCGCGACGACGTCGACCTCGTGGCGTCAGTGCGCGATGCGGTCGGCCCCACGGTCGCGCTGCGCGTCGACGCCAACGGCGCGTGGGACTTCGACACGGCCGAGGCGATGATCGGGCGGCTCGCACGATTCGACCTCGAGCTCGTCGAGCAGCCCGTCGCCGCCCTTGACGACCTCGCCCGGATCCGGCGTCGCGTCGACATACCCGTCGCCGCCGACGAGTGCGTCCGCTCGGTCGGCGACGCCCGATGCCTCGCGACGCTGCAGGCCGCCGACGCGGTCGTCCTCAAGGTCCAGCCGCTCGGTGGTGTGCGGGCCGCCCTTCGAGTTGCCGAAGCCGCCGGGGTCCCGGCGTTCGTCACCTCGATGCGCGAGACGTCGGTCGGGATCGCCGCCGGCCTTGCCCTCGCCGCTGCACTCCCCGAGCTGCCGTACGCCTGTGGCCTCGCGGCGCGCATGCCCGGCGGCGACGTCGTGCGCGACCCGCTTGTCCCCGTCGACGGCCACATGCGCGTGCGAAGTGTCGAACCCGATCCCGTTCTCCTCGGTCGCTACGAGGTGACGTCATGAACGACGCGCCGCAGCAGCGACGCCACCGCTTCGGGATTCTCGAGGTGCGCGGCGTGGCCCGCGCCTCCGATCAGGACGGGATGGACATCGGGCCCGACGCGCGCCGCCATCTCGAAGGCGATGTCGACGTATTTCTCGTCGAGGACGCCGGCTGCGGGCACGAAGAGCGGCTCGAGATCGCCGAGGCGGTCCCACAGCGGCTCCTGTGCACCCGGCCCCAAGGCGCGCAACGCGTGCGTGAGCGTGGCGACCGTGTTGCCGGCGCGCCGCGCGTCGAGACCGGCGGCGTCAGGCGGGAGGGTCGCGAACAGGGGCTGGCGCAGCCACCGGTCGAGGAACGCGTCGACGCCGTCGCTTTCGATCTCGCGCGCGAGCTTCTCGTCGGCGTCCCGTCGCGCCGCCCGCTCGGCATCGTCCGCGATCCCGGGCGAGGCGCTGAGGACGACGAGTCCTCGGACGAGATCCGGTCGGTCGAGCGCGAGGTGAAGGCACAGCCGTCCGCCCATCGAGTACCCGCAGTAGACGGCGCGGCCGTGCTTTTCACTGATCGCGACCGCCGTCTCCACGAATCCGAGCCCGGTGGGCACGTCGACGGCAACCGTCTCGAGGTCGGGTGGCAGGTGCGCGAGAGCCGGATCCCACGACGCTGCTGTCTGTGTGAACCCCGGTATCAGCACGAGCGCCACGTACGGATCCTCGCATGACCCGCGACGCCACCACCGCCTTCGCTCGCGCCCTGGTTGACGAGTGGGCGCGGGCAGGCGTCCACGAGGCGTGCGTGGCGCCCGGGTCACGGTCGGCCCCGCTCGCGCTGGCCCTCGCCGCCGACGACCGCATCCGCGTCCATGTGCACCTCGACGAACGGTCGGCGGCGTTCTTCGCGCTCGGGACGGCCAAGGCG
>DATFPZ010000349.1:0-8423 GCA_035264545.1 Acidimicrobiia bacterium | reverse complement strand
AGATCCGGCGGCAATTCGAAGTCCACAGTGTCTCCGACGATCGGCGGCTGGTCCTGAGCGAAGATACGTCGCTCGCAGGCAAAAGCAGCGCGCTGTCGAGCGCAGGTTCCGGCGTGGTGGCGCGGGAGTGGTCAGGCGCTGGTCGAGAACGCGCCGACCGCGAGACGCACGGCCGAGTGCAGCACGCCTGCCACCAGCCGGCGCAGGAACGCCCCCGGTGGGTGGTGGCCGTTGGCGCCGGACCGAACGACGTCGATTGGCCGGTACTCGACGCCGCGCAGGTCGGGGGTCGGCCGGCTCGCCAGCCGCGCCACCCGCAGGTCCGGCGTCGCCCGGCGATGCTCGCTCAGGTACGCGAGCGCCTCGGGCCAGGCCCCGGTCGTCGCCACGACTCCGCAGCTGCAGCGAGCAGCCCACCGCCGACCGGCGGTCGTCGAGGTACCGCCGAGCTCGAAGCTGCGCACGGCGCCGACGTGAGTGCCCAAGACCGTCGCTGAAGTCCCGATGGGGCCCAATTGTGCTCCCGCGGCCTGGTGGAAACGGGGATGGTCGGACTGGTCAGGCTGTTGTGCCTCGGTAGACGGGTGATCTATTCGTAGCCACCCAAGCGACCGGAAGGACGAGTTGATGGACCAGACCCACTACGTCTCCCTCGAAGGATGGAACATCGTCCGCGCCGACGACACGGAGTGGGTGCCCTGGACCGGCTCCGCCGGTGAGGCGCGAGCGAAGATCCTCGGCACCGCCGACGGCTACATGGTCACCTTGGTCGAGGCGCAGCCCGGATACGCAGGCGCCCCCCACGAGCACGCGAACGCGGAGTTCAACTACGTCGTCCGGGGAACCTTGCGCAACCAGGGCCAAGAGATGTCGGCCGGCGACGGATATGCCGCCGCCGCAGGTTCCACCCACACCGACTTCGAGACCGAGACGGGCGCGACCTACATCGTGATCTTCAAGATCTGAGGCCGGCCGAAGAGCCGCCGGCGCCGGTGAGTTTCGGCCCCGACCGGGGTCGTATGGGACAAAGGGCTCTCCGAGGAGGTTCTCTTGGCCGCGCCCGCCCCGCCGTCGCTCGAAGGCCTGCGGCCCCCGTCGGGGCCGAGAACGATCGTCCTGGACGTGCGCGGTCCGATCGCCCGCGCCGCCGTCCCCGACCTCTGCGAGCGCCTCCGGCTGCTCCTTGCCAACGGTGACGTCGATCTCGTGACGTGCGAGGTCGGAGGGCTCGTGAACCCCGACGTCACCGCCGTCGGGGCGCTGGCACGCCTCCAACTCACGGCGCGGCGGTCGGGGCGGGCGATACGGCTCCGCAACGCGCGGGTCGAGCTGTGCGATCTCCTCGCCCTGACCGGGCTGCGGGACGAGCTACCGCTGTGCCCCGGCCTGCTGGTCCAATCGCACCGGCAGGTTGAACAGCGGGAAGAGGTCCGGATCGACGAAGAAGTCGATCCCGCCGATCCGTCCGTCTGACACCCGGAGGACGTGGATCGCCCACGGCTCGAAGCTGCCGCCGGGACCGCTGGGGCGCCACTGGGCGAACGCGGGCGACCCGTTCGCCTCGACGGGCTCGAACCGCGACCCGCGACAGCCGGAACCGGCGCCGAGCAGCCACTTGCGGAGCTGGCCGGCGCCTTCCAGCCACAGCTCGTAAGGCGGCATGGACATGGTGGCGTCCTCGTGGAGCAGCGAGACGAGCGTGTCGACGTCGAAACGCTCGAAGGCGTCGACGTAGCGCGCGAGGAGCGTCCGCTGCTCCTCGTCCTGCGGCATGAGCACGTCGGAGTCGGCGACGTTGCTGGCGGCGAGCGTGGAGCGGGCACGCTGGAGGGCGCTGTTCACGGAGACGACGCTCGTGTCGAGCAACTCCGCCACTTCACTCGCCTTCCACCGCAGCACCTCGCGCAGAATCAGCACCGCCCGCTGGCGGGCCGGCAGGTGCTGGAGCGCCGCGATGAACGCCACCCGGATCGTCTCGCGGGACTCGGCCACCTCGGCGGGATCCTCTGTCGGCGGCAGCGCGCGGCCGTCGGGGATGGGCTGGATCCACTTGTTCTCGGGCAGTCGCGGTCCCGCCTCGGAGTCTCCCGACGACGACGACACGAGGTCCATGGGCAGCGCCCGGCGCTGCCGGCCTTGGATCATGTCGAGGCAGACGTTGGTCGCGATGCGGTAGAGCCAGGACCGCAGCGCCGAGCGTCCTTCGAAGCGGTCGAAACCGCGCCACGCCCGCACCAGCGTCTCCTGGACGGCGTCCTCGGCCTCGAACGACGAGCCGAGCATTCGATAGCAGTAGCCGGTCAACTCGGCGCGGTGCTGCTCGAGGGTTTGTTCCAGGTCGGGCGCGGCGACGTCGGTCATCGGTGCTCCTCGTTGCGCTGGAGGCAGGGTGGCGAGTCGGGGGCGGGCTCGACGACCTGGACGTAGTTGCCGTCGAGGTCCAGAACCGTCCCGATTATGCCCCAGCGCGTGCGCTCCAGTTCCCGGACCCAGACGGCCTCGAGCGCGATGAGCCTCCCTTCGGCCGCGCGGATGTCGTCGACGTGGAAGTTGAGAACGATCCGCGCCGGCTCGACCGCGCTCGGGGGGTCGCAGGTGCCGAGGGTGAAGCGGAGCTCGACCCCGCCCACCGTCAACAACGGTGCGTCATCGGAAAGGCCGAGCGCCTCCCGGTACCAGGCCGCCGCCCGATCGGGCGCGCGCGACTCGAGCGTGATCGCCCGGAGACGGGCGCGCCGCCGGACGCCCGCCGGGGACTCGGGAACGGGTGGGTCCGCGACCATCACGACGACCCCGGTCACTCCTTCAACTCGATGATCTGCACGTAGTTGCCGTCCGGGTCCACGAGCGTGCCGAAGAGACCGCCCTCGCGTTCCTCCAGCTCGACCAGCCACGTCACGCCCAGACCCTTCAGGTGGTCGGCGGTCGCATGCGCGTCGTCCACGTGGAAGTTGAGGACAACCCGGCCGGGCTCGGGGTTCTCGCCGGCGACGTCGCTGCGCCCGTCGATGAGCAACGAGGTGTCGCCGAACGTGGCGGCGAACATCGTGGGCGTCACCTCGGTGAACACGCCCCCGGCGTCGCCCGGCGCCAGGGCGGCGGCGTACCAGTCGCGCAGCCGGTCGGGGTTCGTGGTGCCGAGCAGGATGCTTCCGAGTGTCGGGATGGCCACGGTCTTCTCCTCCTCAGGCCGGCACGCCGTTGTTGATCTCGAAGATGTTGCCGGTGGGATCTTTGAACCACGCGATCGTGAACGTGCCCGCGGCGTGGATGTCGCCGTCGCGCGTCACGCCGGGAAGGTCGTCGTACTGCTGGAAGCTGCTGACACCCTTGGCCTTCAGCTCGCGCACCGTCTCCCCGACGTCGTCGACGTGCCAGGCCGCGGTCGTCGCCTGGTTCGTGCCTGCCGTCTCCGACTCGTACACGATGAGGGAGCTTGCGCCGCTCCGGAACTGGACGAATCCGGGGTCCTCTCCCACTTTCGTGAGACCCAACGTCTTCTCGTAGAAGGGCGTGGCTTCGCCCAGGTCCTTCACGGACACCAGCGTTGTCACGTCTCGGTCACCCAACATTTCGATCCCCCTCTCAGCTGCGGAGCTTCTTGTTGTAGAGGTGCGTCGTGATCGGAGCGAACACGACGATGATCGCGGCGCACGACAGCAGCGCCCAGCCGATGTTCGTGGCCGACGCCGTCCCCGCCATCAGCTCACGAACGGCGATCACCACCCTCGTCACGGGGTTCACCTTGACGATGGCCTGGAGCCAGCCCGGCATGGTGGTCTCGGACACCCAGATGTTCGTGAGGAACACCAGCGGGAACAGGATCGAGATGCTTGCCTGCATGACGGCTTCCGGCGTGCGCAGGATCATCCCGAAGATGATCCAGATCGTGGTGAGGCTGAGCGCGAAGAGCAGCATGAGGGCAAATGCGACCAGCACGCCGACGACATTGTCGGGCCGGAACCCGAGTGCGACGCCCAGGACGAACACCACCATCGCCGCGAACCCGTAGCGGGCGAGATCGGCAATAAGACCGCCGGTGAGCACCGACTGTCGCCAGATGGGGAGCGACCGGAAGCGGTCGAAGATCCCCTTGGAGATGTCGGTGTTCAAGGCGACGCCTGTGTACATCGTGATGAACGCCACCGTCTGGACGAGGATGCCCGGGATGGCGAACTCGGCGTACGCGCTCGTCGACCCCTCCAGCGCATTCCCGAACAAGAACGTGAACAGCAGCGTGAACATGATGGGGAACATCGTGACGTCGAAGAGCTGCTGCGGAACGTGCTTGATCTTGAGCAGCGCCCGCCAGCCGAAGGTGAGCGACGCCGAGAGCGGGCCCGGAGGGGCGGGGCGTTCGCGGTGCGTGAGCGCCGCCTGCATGGTTGCGGTCATGCTGCGTCCTCCTCTTCGTTCTCGTTCTCTTGCTCCGGGCGCGCTTCGGCGGAACGCCCCGTCAGGGCGAAGAACACCTCGTCGAGGCTCGGCTGACCGAGCGAGAACTCGGCGACACCTACATCGGCCCGTGACAGCTCAGTCAGCGCCCGCGCGACACGCTCAGGGTCCGAGACCGACGCCGTCAGTGAGACCGGGTCGGAGTCGCAGTGCACCTCGACGCCGAGGGTGCGCGCCAGCAGTTGCTGCCCCTCGGGCCGCTTCTCCGAGTCGCGCACCCGCACGTGCAGTGCGCCCGCGCCGACCGAGGCCTTGAGCTCGCCGCTCGTGCCCTCGGCGATGACAGTGCCGCGATCGATGACCGCGATCCGGTTTGCGAGCTGGTCGGCCTCGTCGAGGTACTGGGTGGTGAGGAGCGCGGTCGTGCCCTGCGCGACGAGCGCGCGGATGATCTCCCACAACTGGTTGCGGCTGCGCGGGTCGAGACCAGTCGTCGGTTCGTCGAGGAACATCAGGTCGGGCGGGACGACGATGCTCCCGGCGATGTCGAGCTTGCGCCGCATGCCGCCCGAGTACGTCTCGACCTGACGGTTGGCGGCCCCGGCCAGGTCGAACACCTCGAGCAGCTCGTCGGCCCGGCCCTTGGCCTGCGTGTGCGAGTACCCGAGGAGCCGACCGAGGAGCACGAGGTTCTCCCGCCCGGTGAGCTCCTCGTCGATGGAGGCGTACTGCCCGGTCAGGCTCACGCGGCGGCGCACGGCGTCGGCTTCGCGCACGACGTCGTGTCCGAGCACGTAGGCCGTGCCTTCGTCCGGCTCGATCAGCGTGGCGAGCATCCGAATGGTCGTCGTCTTGCCGGCGCCGTTGGGCCCGAGGAAGCCGTAGACGGTGCCGGACTGCACGGCGAGGTCGACGCCGCAGACGGCGCGGGTCTCGCCGAACGACTTCGCCAGGCCCGACGCTTCGATGGCCAGCGGGGAACGCGAATCCAATGCAGTCCTCCTCGTCGATTGCCACTGCGGCCCGTCTCGGGGGTACGACGGCCACCGCGGGGCGAACTCATCGCGGCCGGACGAGCTTCCCGCTGTGACGGTGGTCACCGATGAGCCCGGGGGCGCCGGACGGTCTTGGCTACCGTGAACGCCGTGGCGTCGGCCGACGAGAAAGCCCTCGAGATCGACGGGCACGAGCTCCTGATCTCGCACCCGGACAAGGTGTTCTTCTCCGAGCACGGCGAGACCAAGCTCGATCTCGTCAACCATTACCTCCGCTTCGCCGAGCCGCTGATGCGCACGATGGGCGGCCGGCCGACGCTCATGCAGCGCTTTCCCGAAGGCGCCGGGGGATCGTCGTTCTTCCAGAAGCGCGTGCCGAAGTCCGCACCGGACTGGCTGCAGACGACGATCGTCAGCACGCCGAACGGCACGACGTCGCGAGCGCTGGTGGCGGTCGACCTCGCCCACATCGTCTGGGCGGTCAACATCGGGTGCCTCGGCTTCCACGTCTGGCCGTACCGAGCCGACGACCCGGAGCACGCCGACGAGCTTCGCCTCGACCTCGACCCGCAGCCCGGCACCGACTTCACCCACATCCGGGCGGCGGCGGCCAGGGTGCGGGCCTTCCTCGACGAGCTCGGCATCGTCGGCTATCCCAAGACGACCGGCAATCGGGGCGTGCACGTCTACATCCGCCTCGAGCCGCGGTGGGACTCCTACGACGTCCGGCGGGCGGCCGTCGCCGCCGCCCGCGAGCTCGAGCGGCGCCACCCCGATCTCATGACGGCGGCATGGTGGAAGGAAGAGCGGGGCGAGCGGGTCTTCCTGGACTTCAACCAGAACGCGCCGCACAAGACGGTGTTCGGAGCCTGGTCCGTGCGAGCACGCCTCGGCGCTCAGGTGTCGACGCCCTTGCGCTGGGAAGAGATCGACGAGATCCATCCCGACGAGCTCACGATCTCCACGCTGCCGGCTCGCATCGAGCAGCACGGAGATCCCTGGGCCGACATGAACGACCATCCGCAGTCACTCGAGCCGCTGCTCGCCCTGTACGAGCGGGACCGCGCCAACGGGCTCATGGACGCGCCGTGGCCGCCGGTGTACCCGAAGCAGCCCGACGAGCCACCGCGCGTCGCACCCAGCCGCGCCCGCAAGGAGTGACGGAGGCGCGCCGCGATGGTCTTCATCTCGCGCCCGCGTGATCTGCTGCGGGCCAAGGACCTCGCCGACGCCCAGTACTCCGAGCCATTGCGCGTCGACGACCTCGCGCGCGCTGCCGGCTTCTCGCGCGCACACTTCAGCCGCGAGTTCCGCCGCGCCTTCGGAGAAGCGCCCCACTCGTACCTGTTGACCCGACGTCTGGAGCGCGCCGCCGCCCTCCTGCGGAACACCGACCGTTCGGTCGCCGAGATCTGCTTCTCGGTGGGCCTGCAGAGCGTCGGCTCCTTCACCACGAGCTTTACCCGTGCCTACGGCATGTCGCCGACGGCGTACCGCGCCGCGATGCCGCCGGCTGCCGACCACGCGCTGATCCCAGCGTGCGTCCTGCGCGCCTACGGGCGTCCCCGATCCCGCACGTTTCGAGAAGACAGAGGCCCTGCGCATCCTTAACGTGCTGTCAAACGTTCCGTCGAGGAGGAGAAGCGAATGATCCGGATCGGCACCGCGCAGTTGTGGGTGCACGACCAAGACGAGGCCCTGGAGTTCTACACGAAGCAAGTCGGCATGGAGGTGCGGTCCGATGTGACGGTCGCCGAGCTGGGGAACTTCCGATGGCTCACGGTCAGCGCGGCCACGCAGCCCGACATCGCGGTCGTGCTCATGGCCATTCCGGGGCCGCCGGTGATGGACGCCGAGACCGCCCAGCAGGTCCGGACGCTGATGGCGAAGGGCTTCGCGGGGACGATCTTCCTCGAGACCGACGACTGCCAGGCCGCGTACGACGAGCTCCGGGGGCGGGGCGTCGAGTTCGCCGAAGCGCCGGAAGAGCGGCCCTATGGTGTCGACGCCGCGTTCCGTGACCCCTCGGGCAACAACATCCGGCTTGTCGAGCCGCGGGAGATCACCGGCTGACGCCGGCCGGTGCCAGCACGACCTTGCCGGTCGTCGCGCGCGCCTCGAGGGCGGCGTGCGCGTCGGCCACTCGCGCGAGCGGGAAGTGCTGGACGACGCCGCCGGCTTGCACCGCGATCCCCACCCGACCCTCGCCCGGCCCGGGGTCGGGCACCACTTCGTATTGCAGGTTGTCGGGCGGGCCGAAGGCGTGGAGCCGGACCGCGTGCACGTTCAGGCGACGGTGCGCGCGTGACGCGCGAAGAAATCCTCGTCGTCGAGCCCCCACGACACGACCCGCTCCGGGTGGATGCGGATCCGAGGCGGGTCGTCGACGACGTCGGCGCTCCCGCGGATCTCGACCCCCCGCGGCCGCCACGGCTCGACGCTCGCGAGGTCGTCGATGACGATGGCCGCCCGACCTGACCGCTTGGCGTCGTGGTACTTCTTCGAGCGCGCGAAGTCGCGACCCCCGATCTCGATCACGTCGTGCTCCGGGTCGTAGCTCCACCCGACCGGCGCGACGTGCGGGGTGCCGTCACGACCCACGGTCGCGATCCGTCCCAGCCTGAACTCCGAGAGGTAGCGCACCTCGGCATCGGTGAAGACGCTCCCGTCTGCGGTCACGCTTCCGCCATCCTGCGCACGCGCCCTTCCGCCCATTGACGCCACGATTCGCCGAGCTCTGGCACCTCGAGGAGCACACCGGCGTCGCGCCGGTCGCGGTGGTACACCCGCCAGATGTCGCCGATGGTGAACCCGTGGTCGGGACGCGACGCGACGCGCACTGCGTCGCCGGCGCCGATGTCGCCCGCGTCGACGATGCGCAGATACGTGCCGGGGCGGGCGGCACGGGTGAAGCGCTGCGGGAAGGACGCGTCTCCCATGCGCAGGCCGAGCTTCCAGCACGGCAGTCGGGGCTCGCTCACCTCGAGCACCGCAGTCCCCACGTGCCACCGCTCCCCCACGACGGACGCGACC
>DATFPZ010000348.1:0-2620 GCA_035264545.1 Acidimicrobiia bacterium | reverse complement strand
GATAGCCGACGAAGCCCAACGTCGCGGCGGTGGCCATGTAGCCGACCGCGCGCACGATCTCGGGCCGCCGCCGAGGAAGCACGGCGACGAGCACCGCGCCGGCGAGGGGGGTGAAGATGATGAACGTGAGCAGCGGGAACCCGGCGTCGCGCATCAGCCCGCCCTGACCGCGAGGAACACGATGATCGCGACAGCACCCACCACGACGGCCAGGGCGTAGTTGCGCACGAGGCCGGTCTGGACGCGCCGGAGCCGGCCCCCGGACTCCCGCACGAGCGTGGCGACACCGTTGACGGCGCCGTCGACGATCCCGAGGTCGAAGCCGCGGTTCAGCAGCTCGGCGCCGCGCGTCACCGGGCCCCGCACGACCCTCGCGATGGTCTCGTCGAAGTAGTAGGCGTGCTGGAACAGCCGGCCGGCGACGCCGAGGCGCTCGGGCAGCGGGTCGGCTTCGGGCGTCGGGATCCCGTCCCGGTAGAGGGACAGCGCGATCGCCAACCCGACGAGCGCCACGAGAACCGAGATCACCGACAAGATCGCGGCTGCCACGAACGAGGTGACGTCGATCTCCGGCACGCGCTCGAACGTCGGGTGCAGCCAATCGCTGAGGAACTCGATCCCCCCGAAGGGCAGGCTGAGCAGGCCGCCCACCGCGGCCAGACCCGCCAGCACGAGGATCGGGAGCGTCATCGTCGGCGGCGACTCGTGCGGCGCGTGGGTGAGGCGAGCCGGCCTGGGCGGGACGAACGCTTCGACCGTCGGCGACTCGAGCGCCAGCCCACCTTCCTCCGGCGTGTCGGCCGGCGCCTCCGCGCCCTCGCCCGTGGCGGGCTCGGCGGCGAAGCGCTCGTTGCCGAAGAAGACCAGCCACACGGCGCGCGTCATGTAGAAGGCCGTCATCGCGGCCGCGACGACACCGACGATCCACACGCCGTAGTCACCGGCGAAATATGCGCGCGAGAGCACTTCGTCCTTCGCCCAGAAGCCCGCGAACGGCGGCACGCCGGCGATCGCCAGCCACGCGACGATGAACCCGAGGGCGGTGAACGGCATGTACTTGCGGAGCCCGCCCATGGTGCGCATGTCCTGGTTGTCGGCGCCGCCGTGGATCACGGAGCCGGCACCGAGGAAGAGCGTCGCCTTGTAGAACGCGTGTGCGACCACCAAGAAGATGGCGGCCGCGTAGGCGCGCACGCCGAGGGCGAGGAACATGAACCCGAGCTGGCTGACCGTCGAGTACGCCAGCACCCGCTTCACGTCGACCTGGATGAGGGCGATCGTCGCCGCGAACAGCGCGGTGCCGGCGCCGATGATCGAGACCACGGTGAGCGCGGAGCCGCCGCTCGCTTCGAAGAACGGGTGGGCACGGGCCACGAGGAACACGCCCGCCGTCACCATCGTTGCGGCGTGAATGAGCGCCGACACGGGTGTCGGGCCCTCCATTGCGTCGGGCAGCCACACGTGCAACGGGAACTGCGCGCTCTTGCCGACGGCGCCGAGGAACAGCAGGAGCGCGATGGCGGTGGCCGTCCCGGCCGCGAGCTTGCCGGCGCCGGCGCTCATCGCGCCGTAATCGAGCGATCCCAGCTCGGCGAAGATCAGGAACAACGCGACCATGAACCCGAAGTCGCCGACGCGTGTCGTCACGAACGCCTTCTTGCCCGCCACCGCGGCCGAGTTGCGTTCGAACCAGAACGACACCAGCAGGTACGAGCACAGGCCCACGCCCTCCCAGCCGAGGAACGTGACGAGGAAGCTGGAACCCAGGACGAGGACGAGCATCGAGGCGCAGAACAGGTTCATGAACGCGAAGAAGCGGCCGAAGTTCTCGTCGCCGTGCATGTAGCCGAGCGAGTAGAGGTGGATCAGCGTGCTGACGCCGGTCACGAAGAGGATGAACGTGATCGAGAGCGGATCGGCGAGGAACCCGAGCTTCACCTGCAGCCCGCCGGTCGGGAACCATGTGAAGAGATCGACGGTGTGCACACGCGGCTCCACGTCCCGCAGCGCCAGCAGTATCGCGATCGACCACGCGAACGACAGGGCCATCAGGCCGGTGGCCAGCCACCCGGCCTTGGGCTCGCCGAGGCGCCGGCCGAACAAGAGCAGGATCGCCGCGCCCAGCGCCGGGAGCGCGGGGACGATCCAGATGAGATCGAGCAGGTCGCGGGCGTCCACCCTCAGCCCTTCAACAGCCGGACGTCGTCCGCGGTAGCGCCCTGCCGGCGCCGGAAGATGGCGACGATGATCGCGAGCCCGACCGCGACCTCGGCCGCCGCCACCACGAGGGTGAAGAACACGATCACCTGGCCCCCGATGTCGTCGAGGGCGCGCGAGAACGTCACGAACGTGAGGTTGGCGGCGTTGAGCATGAGCTCGACGCACATGAACATCACGAGCACGTTGCGGCGCAGCAGCAGCCCGACAGCGCCGATCGTGAAGAGCAACGCACCGACCACCAGGTAGTAGTTCGGGGTGATGTCGAGGGCGGCGAGGCTCACGGCGTCACCACCTCTTCCTCGCCCTCCTCGGCGTCGCTCAGCTCGGCCTCGGAGATCTCGTCCTCGATGGCGCGCTCGTGCTCGTCGAGCTGGGCGCGCTGGCCACTGCGCCGGGCGAG
>DATFPZ010000347.1:0-6978 GCA_035264545.1 Acidimicrobiia bacterium | reverse complement strand
CGACCTTGACCGGTGCGATGCGCGCGGGAATGGGCGACATGTGGGCCGGCGTCTTCGCCAACGACGACGCGTGGCGCGACGCGGTCGTCGAGGCCGGGAACGCCAGCGGCGATCTCGCCTGGCCGTGGCCGCTGCACCCGCGCTACCGGCCCCTGATCGATTCGAGCGTGGCCGACCTGCGCAACACCGCGGGCAAGACCTTCGGCTTCCCGATCGTCGCGGCGACGTTCCTGCAGCAGTTCGTCGGCGAGGGACCCTGGGCGCATGTCGACATGCTCGGCACCGCGTTCCTGGACGAGGATCGCGGCGACGCCTTCGGCCGCGGCGCGACCGGCTACGGCGTCCGCATGCTCGTCGAACTGGCCGCGCGCCTGGCCGACCCGCCCGCGTGACCAGGGCACCCGTCGACGGTCACGGCTCGGCGTCACAGGTGCGGCCCCATCACGGTGGCCATGACGACGAGCGTCACCCCGGTCAGGAGATCGGAGCGGATGCGAATGACGCTGGCGGCGACTCGCCCGAGCTGCATCCCGACGAATGCCATCAGCGCCGTGATGGCGCCAAAGACCGGCGCCACGAGCCACGGGGAGAACCCGAGCAGGCCCAAGCTCGTGCCGGCGACGACGTTGTCCGCGCTCAACGGCACGACAAGGCCGAACACCGCCCATGGTCGATCCAACTCCTCCGGCGCCTCGGTTCGCCACGCCTGAACGACGAGGTACAACCCGTAGAGGCCCAGCCCGATCGCCCCCACGTACTCGGCTGTCGAGCCGATCGCCTCACTCCAGTAGTGCCCGATCAGGATGCCCACCAGTGGCGCCAGGCCGTCACAGACCCCGAACAGCAGCGCGACCTGCGCCGACTGGCGCCAGCCGAGCCGCAGCCCGCCGAGCGCGACTGCCGTCCGAAAGTTATCCAGACTGAGGGTGAACCCGAGTATGAGGAGACTGCCGATCACGGCTTTTCTGTGACACGTTGTCAGCGACTATGAGCGTGAGATCTGCCACGTCCTTCCTTGGGCGTGGCAGATCACCACAACCGTTTCAGCTCCTACTCCGGCAGCGCAAAGGCGAACAGCGCGCTTCCGTGTGACGACCCGAGCATCTTGGGCAGGAACCCCTCGGCCCAGCCGCCCCAGCCGCTCGGCGCGACGATGTACTGCCGTCCGTCGATGCTGTACGTCGACGGGTTGCTGTGGTGGCCGCTGCCGCACTGGAACTGCCACAGCAGCTCTCCGCTGTTGGCGTCCCACGCGTTGAACTCCCCGGTGGGCTCCCCGCCGAACACGAGGTCGCCGCCCGTGGTCAGCAGCGACGAGCACATGCATAGGTCGTTGGTCCAGCGCCACCGCTCCTGGCCCGTGCGCGGGTCGTAGGCGCTCACGTACCCGCTCTGGTCCTCGCCGTCCACCGCGACGCCGGCACCCCAGTACGGGATGCTCTCCTTGAACTCCCGGCGCCGCCGCGTGGCCGTCGCGCCGACGTCCTGCACCGGGACGTAGAGGAGCTCCGTCTTCGGGTTGTAGCACGCGTGCGTCCATTCCTTGGCGCCGGCCGGCCCGGGCCAGAAGTGCACCGGGTCGCCCTCCTTGTCGGGGTAGAGCTTCGGCGTCACGTTGCCCTTCTCGTCGACCTCGCCCCAGTCGATCCGGTCGACGAACGGCGCCACCCGGACCGGTTCCATGTTCGTGCGGTCCAGGATGTAGAGGAACCCGTTCTTGTCGAAGTGGGCCGCGAGCTTCTGCCCGTCGAGTTCGAACAGGATGTGCTCCATCGTGGAGTCGTAGTCCCACAGATCGTGCGGGGTGTACTGGAAGTGCGCCTTGATCTCGCCGGTGTCGGCGTCCACGGCGACACCGGAATCGGTGAACAGGTTGTCGCCCTCGCGGACCTCGCCGTCGAAGTCGGGGCACGGGTTGCCCGTCCCGTAGTACAGGAGGTTCAGGTTCGGGTCGTAGGTGGGCGTGATCCAGCAGTTCGCGCCGCCGCGCGCCCAGGCCTCACCGTCGGCGGGCCAGGTCTCCGAGCCGGGCTCGCCGGGCTTGGGGATCATGTAGCACCGCCACACGCGCTCCCCGGTCTCCAGCTTGAACGCGTCGGTGTGCCCCCGCACCCCGAACTCGCCCCCAGAGCTCCCGACGATGACCATGTCCTTGACGATCAGCGGAGCGACCGTTGCGCTCTCGCCGGCCCGCACGTCGCCGTAGGGCTGATCCCAGATCTTCTTGCCGGTCTCGGCGTCCAGCGCGATCACATGCGCGTTCAGGGTGGTCATGAAGACCTTCCCCTCGGCGACGGCGACCCCGCGGTTGACGTTGCCGCAGCACAGCGACACGTCGAACGGGGACGCGTGCTTGTAGCGCCACAGCTCGCTCCCGGTCGCCGCGTCGAGGGCAAAGAGCTGGCCGTCCCAGGCGGAGACGAACATGATCCCGTCGACGACGATCGGGGAGGCCTCCCACGCATACGTCGATGCGCCCGAATGCAGGCCCATCGAGCCGACCTGGTACACCCATGCCGGCGTGAGCGTCTTGACGTTGCCCGTGTTGATCTGGTCCAGCGGGCTGTAGCGCTGCCCGTCGAAGGCGCCGTAGTAGGTCAGCCAGTTCTGCGGCTCGTCGCGGGCGTTGAGGATCCGCTCGTAGGTGACGCCCTTGGCGACCGGCGGCGCATGTCCAACGTCGGCGCTCAGGCTTTGGTAGGGGATGGCAGTCCCTGCGTCTACGTACTCGGTTGCCATCGAGTGCTCCTTTCCAGGGCGAGCGCTTGCGGTCTACGGGCGCGGTTGGGGCGGGCGGTCGAGGCGCGCCTCGGGCGGTACGTCGCCGTCCACGACGATCGCCCCAGTCAGGCCGCGGCCCTCGTCGTTGCCGGTCGTGGAGCCGTACCAGTAGTACCCCGGTCCGTCGAGCTCGAGGGTGGCCGTGCCCCTCGAATGGTTCACCAGCCAGATGAACTGGGTGTCGCCGTTGCTCGGCAGGACCGCGCAGTGGGTGTTCCTGTCGTCGTTGATGAGCTCGAGCTCGAGCACGCCCCCGTGGGGCAGCATCAGGACCCCTGGCTCGTAGACCAGCTCGTCTTCGGGGATCCGGACCGTGGCACGCATCTTGCCGTCGGGCCCCTCCTCCGCTTGCCCGACGGTGCCACGGCCCAGCAACCGACCCAGCGTCGCCCCGTTCTGCTTGTCCAACGCCGCTTCGAGGGCAGTGTCGCTCACGGTGCTCACCTCGTGTCGTATTTGGGGACCTCGCGCGGCGAAGTCCCAAATCGTCTCCACACACCCGGTATCCGAGAGGAGGCCGACTGCTCCTCCTATCGACCCGGCCGGATCGTAATCCCGTACAGGCGAGCCCGCAGCGGATTCGCTCGGAGGTGCCGTTCGCATCGAGAGCGGCGCCGCTCGTTCGCCATCGGACGCCGCTGGTTGCGGTCGCTCAGAAGGCCTGACGGGCCGCGAAGTCGTCGAGCAGCCGCTGCCAGGTGGCTGCGCGCGGCGCGTCGCCGGCCCGGGGTCCCCGCTTCGCCCAACGCGTGACCGCCCGGATGCCGTCGAGAGCACTGACGAGCCAGGTCTCGCGGCCGGCCAGCTCTTGGGGCGCGGGGCGGCGCTGCGCCACGGGCGTGTCGCGTTCCCGCGCAAGCTCGAGCAGCAGCCCGCGTGTGATCCCGGGGAGGACCGGTGCGTCGTCGGGGACCGCCCACAGTGTCTCCGACTCCCACCACAGGAGGCTCGTGAAAGCGCCCTCGAGCAGGCGCCCGCCGGTGTCGCAGAGCACCGCCTCGTCGGCGCCGTGCGCCGCCGCCCGTTCGCGCAGGGCCGCGAGCCGCTCGAGGTCGGGCCCCTTGTGCCGCGGGGCGCGGCGGGGATCGGGCACGTCGGCGATCCAGGCCACGACGGTTGGCTCGCGCGGCGGCGCGGGGCGCACCTGGAGGGCGAGCTCACCGTCCTCGCGCAGCTCGATCCGAGGAAACCAGCGTCCGCCGACGGGCAGCGCGCGCTCGGCCTCGGCACGGAACGCCGCGAGCGCCTGGGGCTCGACGCCATGCTCGCGGCAGGTCGCCGAGAAGCGCGCCCAGTGGCGATCGACCGCGCGCACGCGACCGTCGTCGACAAGCCACGAGTCGGCGGCCAGCAGCCCCGTCATCGGCGAGCGGCAGCGAGCTCGCGGCCGTCCGCGAGGGTGCCTCCGACAGCCTCGAGCACTGCGCGCGCCTTCAGCAGCATCTCGTCGTGCTCGGCGGCTGGGTCGGACGCGGCGACGATCGCCCCGCCCGAGCCGATCTGCAGGCCGTGGCGCGACGCGACGAGCGTGCGGATGACGATGCTGAGGTCGGCGGTACCGTTGACCGACAGGAACCCCAGCACGCCTGAGTACACGCCGCGCGGGGCGCCCTCGAGGCGGTCGATGATCTCCATCGTCCGCAGCTTCGGCGCGCCCGTCATCGAGCCGCCGGGGAACGCCGCGCGGACGCAGTCGATCGCGGTCGCGTCGTCGCGCAGGCGCCCGCGGACGGTCGTGACCAGCTGATGTACCGTCGCATACGACTCGACGGCCATGAGCGCCGGCACGTCGACGCTGCCGAGCGCGCAGACGCGGCCGAGGTCGTTGCGCACGAGGTGGACGATCATGAGGTTCTCGGCGCGGGACTTGTCGTCGGCGCTCAGCGCTTCGGCTCGGTACGCGTCCTCCAGGGGATGGGCGGCGCGCGGGGCGGTGCCCTTGATCGGCTTTGACTCGACGATCCGCTCGCGGTCGACGCGCAAGAAGCGCTCGGGCGAGGAGCTCAGCACCGAGACCTCCCCGAGGCGCAGCAGTGCAGCGTGCGGCGCGGGGTTGCGCGCGCGCAGGGCGCGATAGGCGGCGAGAGGATCGATGCCGTCTCTGCTGCGCAGCTCGGTGGTCAGGCAGATCTCGTAGCTCTCCCCCTCGAAGATCTCGCGCTTGCACGCCGCGATGTTGGCGAGATAGGCCTCGCGGTTCACGCGGGCGGCGAAGCGCCGCGGGGTGGGCGCGGGCGGCGCTGCGAGCGCCGGACGGCCGGCGATCGCTTCGAACTCGCGCTCGGTGGCCGCCAACCAGGCGTCGGCCGCGGACGCGCCGTGCACGTCGGCAAGCGCGACGAGGTGCGCGCGCCGCTCGAGGTGGTCGAAGGCGATCAGCCGGTCGCAGAGCAACAGCGCCGCGTCGGGGAGCGCGGAGTGGTGAACGAGCTTGCCTCCGCAGTCGGCCTTGAGCTCGTAGCCGAGGTAGCCGGCGAAGCCGCAGGTGAAGTCGAACGGAAGCTCGGGGGCGTCGGCGCTCAGGCGTTCGAGCTCGCGCCGGCAGTAATCGAGTAGGCCGTCGTGCAACTCCTCGCGCCCGTGTGTTCGGTCGACCATGAGTACGTGCCTGGCGACGTCGTAGCGCACCACCTGACCGAGCGGGCCTTCGGGAGCGCCCATGAACGAGAAGCGCGCGAGCCCGGGCTCCGCCCGCGAGCTGTCGAGCCACACTGCGTACTCGCGGTCGCCGTAGAGCGCGACGAACGCCGCTTCGGGGTCGCACCAGGTCGCGAGCGCGCGGTGGCACACGCGCACGCCGGCGACTGGCCGGCCGGCGTGGCGCGGCGCGCCGACCGGGGCACGGCTCTGCGCGCGCGTGAGGTCGCGGAAGTTGCGCACCAGCGCGCGCCCGTGCTCGGTGCAGATCGACTCAGGGTGGAACTGCACGCCCCACAGCGGTCGCGTGCGGTGCTCCAGCCCCATGACGACGTCGTCGGGCGTCCACGCCGTCACGCGCAGGGCCGCCGGCACCGCGGCGACGACCAGCGAGTGGTAGCGCACGGCCGCGAAGCCCTGCGGAATGCCCTCGAACAGGCCGCACCCGTCATGGTGGATCGAGCTCAGCCGGCCGTGCATCACCTCGGGCGCATGCTCGATCGCACCGCCGGTCATGTGGGCGAGTGCCTGGTGGCCGAGGCAGACGCCGAGCACGGGCAACTCGGCGCGCCGGAGCACGTCCAGTGACACCCCGACGTCGCGCTGGTGCTCCGGGCGCCCGGGGCCGGGCGAGATCACGACATTGTCCACGGCCAGCGCCGCGACCTCCTCCCACGTCAGCTCGTCGTTGCGCACGACGAGAGGCTCCTCGCCGTTCACCTCGCCCAGCAGGTGGAACAGGTTGAAGGTGAACGAGTCGTAGTTGTCGATGAGGAGCGTGCGCATGGGCCGCATCTACACTCTGGCGACCTTGGGAGAGGAGCGCCTGCGTGCCCCAATCATCGAGACCGTCGTGACCACGATCAACCCGGACGGAAGCGTCAACTGCGGGGCGATGGGCGTCGAGTGGGGCGAGACGCGGATCGTGATCAAGCCGTTCCGGGGAACGCGGACGCTGCGCAACCTGCGCGCCACCGGCGCGGCCGTCGTGAACCTCACCGACGACGTGCTGCTGTTCAGCCGCGCGGCGCTCGGTGACCCGCACCCGCCGACCCATCCGGCGGCCGGCGTCGAGGGCGCGGTGCTCGACGATGCCTGCTCGTGGCGCGAGGTGCGGGTGGAGGAGATCGACGACACCGGCGAGCGCGCGCGGGTCGGCACCTTGGTCGTGGGCGGCGGCACCGGTCGCGAGTTCCTCGGTCTCAATCGCGCGCGCCACGCAGTGCTCGAGGCGTCGATCCTCGCCTCGCGGGCGCACATGATCCCGGTCGAGGAGATCCGCGCGGAGCTCGACCGGCTGCAGGTGCTCGTCGACAAGACCGGCGGCCCGCGCGAGCATGAGGCGATGGACTACGTAATCAAGGCGCTCGCACGAGCTTGCGAGTGCGAGTAAGCCGCATGCGATGTTCCGCACGAGCTTGGGAGTGCGAGTAAGCCGCATGCGATCTCGCGGTCGGAGCCTGACGAGCGGCGTCCGCATCGAGGCGCCCGCACGCCTGCACCTGGGCATGCTCGAGGTCGCGGGCGACGGCGACGGGGCACGGCGCTTCGGCGGGCTCG
>DATFPZ010000346.1:0-7002 GCA_035264545.1 Acidimicrobiia bacterium | reverse complement strand
TCAATCGCTGCGTCGTGGACGAACTGCAGGCCTTCGCCTTCGCGGTCCCAACCGACGCGCCCGAATCCGACGGCACGCTCGAATGGGACTCGACGACCATCGTGGTCGTCGAGGCGCGCGCCGCGGACGAGGCGGGGCTCGGGTATTCCTACACCTCGGCGGCTGCCGCCGCGCTGGTGTCGGAGCTACTCGTCGACGCCGTCATCGGGCGCGACGCGATGGACGTGCCGGGCGCCTGGCTCGCCATGACGCGTGCGATCCGCAACCTCGGACGCCCCGGCATCGCCGCCTCCGCCATCGCTGCCGTCGACGTGGCCCTCTGGGATCTCAAAGCTCGACTGCTCGGGCTGCCATTGTCCGACCTCATCGGTCGCGTCCGGCGGTCGATCCCGGCGTACGGGAGCGGGGGCTTCACCTCCTCCTCGGACCAGCAGCTGCACGACGAGCTCGCCGGCTGGGCCGCCGATGGTCTGCGCATGGTCAAGATGAAGGTCGGCAGGGAGCCCGACGTCGACCCCGACCGGGTCGCCGTGGCGCGAAAGGCGATCGGCCCCGACGTGCGGCTGTTCGTGGACGCAAATGGCGCGTACACCCGCAAGCAGGCGTTGCGGCTCGCACGGGAGTTCGCGGACCTCGGTGTCGTGTGGTTCGAGGAGCCGGTGTCATCGGACGACCTCGCGGGATTGCGGGTGCTGCGGGACCGCGCGCCGGCGGGCATGGACATTGCGGCCGGCGAATACGGCTTCGACCTCTTCTCCTTCCGGCGCATGCTCGAGGCCGGTGCCGTCGATGTGCTCCAGGTTGACGCCACCCGTTGTGGCGGCATCACCGGCTTCCTACGGGCGGCAGCGCTCTGCGAGGCCGCGCCCGTCCCACTCTCGGCGCACACCGCGCCGACACTGCACGGACACCTGTGCACCTGCGTCGGCCCCGCCGTGCACGCCGAGTATTTCCACGATCACGCCCGCATCGAGCCGCGCCTGTTCGACGGCGCGCTCGCACCGAGCAATGGGGAGTTGGTTCCGGACCTTGATCGCCCTGGGCTCGGCTTGGCACTCCGCGGCGAGGAGGCCGCCCGCTATGTCGTCGGGAGCATTTCATGACGCTCGCGAAGGACACTCGGGACACTGCGACGGGCGATCTCGCCGCGGGCCTCCGCGACGCGGTGCGCGGCGAGGTCCGGTTCACCCAAGGTGACCGCGCGCTCTACGCCACCGGCGGCTCGAACTACAAGCAGATGCCGATCGGCGTCGTCATCCCGCGCGTCATCGACGACGTGATCTCCGGCATGGAGGTCTGCCGGAACCACGACGTGCCGGTCCTCGGCCGCGGCGGCGGCACCAGCCTCGCCGGGCAGGCCTGCAACGTGGCCGTCGTCTTCGACTTCTCGAAGTACCTCCATCACGTGCTGGAGATCGACCCGGAGCGGCGCGTCGCCCGCGTCCAGCCGGGATGCATCCTCGACGACCTCCGCGGCGCGGCAGAGCAGCACGGGCTGACCTTCGGCCCCGACCCCGCCACCCACAGCCACTGCACCCTCGGCGGCATGGTCGGCAACAACTCGTGCGGCGTGCACTCGGTGATGGCCGGGAAGACCGTCGACAACGTCGTGGAGCTCGACGTCCTGACCTATGACGGGCTCCGCATGATCGCCGGCGCCACCGACGACGAGCGGTACGACGCCATCGTCGACCGCGGCGGTCCCGAGGGACGCATCTACCGGGGCCTGCGCGACCTCCGGGACCGTTACGCCGACCAGGTCCGCGCCCGTTACCCGCAGATCCCCCGTCGGGTGTCGGGCTACAACCTCGACGAGCTCCTCCCCGAGCGCGGGTTCCACCTCGCCCGCGCCCTCGTCGGCAGCGAGGGCACATGCGCAATGGTGCTCGAGGCGACCGTCCGGCTCGTACCCAATCCGCCACACCGCGAACTGCTCGTGCTCGGGTTCGACGACATCTACGCGGCCGCCGATCGGATCCCCGACCTCCTCGACTCGGGATGCATCGGCCTCGAGGGCCTCGACCAGCTCCTCGCCGACGACGTGCAGCGCAAGGGCTTGCACGCCGAGAACCTTCGGCTGCTCCCCGACGGTCACGGATGGCTGCTGCTCGAGTTCGGGGGCGAGACGCCGGCCGAGGCGCATGACCGCGCGACCCGGACCGTCCGCGCCGTCGAGCGGTGGACGAACGCGCCGTCGGTCGCCCTGTACGAGGACGAGCGGGACAAGGGCGCGATCTGGAAGATCCGGGAGTCGGGGCTCGGTGCCACCGCGCGCGTCCCCGGCCAGCCCGACACCTGGGAGGGCTGGGAGGACTCCGCGGTGCCACCCGAACGTCTCGGCGAGTACCTCCGCCGGCTGCGGGAGCTCTACGACCGCCACGGGTACCAAGGCTCGTTCTACGGCCACTTCGGGCAGGGCTGCGTCCACACACGCATCGACTTCGACCTGATGACGACGCACGGGATCCGCACGTTCCGGCGGTTCATGGAGGACGCCACCGACCTCGTCGTCGAGCTCGGAGGCTCGCTCTCGGGTGAGCACGGCGACGGTCAGTCCCGCGCCGAGTTCCTCCCCAAGATGTTCGGCAAGGAGCTCGTCGACGCGTTCCGCGAATTCAAGGCCGTGTGGGACCCCGAAGCCCGCATGAACCCGGGCAAGGTCGTGGACCCGCATCGCATCGACGACGACCTGCGCCTCGGACCCGACTTCAACCCCATGAAGGTCCGCACGCACTTCCAGTACCCGGACGACGACCAGGATCTGGCCCGGGCGACGCTGCGCTGCGTCGGCGTCGGCGAGTGCCGGCGGGTCGAGGGCGGCACGATGTGCCCCAGCTACATGGTCACGCGTGAGGAGAAGCACTCGACCCGTGGCCGCGCGCATTTGCTGTTCGAGTTGCTGACGGGCGAGGTCGGCAAGGGATGGCGAAGCGATGCCGTCAACGACGCGCTCGACCTCTGCCTGTCGTGCAAAGGCTGCAAGAGCGACTGCCCCGTGAACGTCGACATGGCGACGTACAAGGCGGAATTCCTCTCGCACCACTACCGCGGGCGTCTCCGGCCGGCGGCGGCGTACTCGATGGGCCAGATCATGCACGCCGCGCGTGTCGGTCGCCGCGTCCCGCGGCTCGCGAACTTCGTGACGCACGCACCGGTCGTCAGCCGGGTCGCGAAGCGGCTTGCCGGCGTGTCAAGCGAGCGCGAGGTCCCGGCGTTCGCCCGCCAGAGCTTCCGGGACTGGTTCAGCGACCGACCGATCCGTAACGAGGATGCGCCGCCGGTGCTGCTCTGGCCGGACACGTTCAACGACTCGTTCCACCCCGAGATCCTGCAGGCCGGCACACACGTGCTCGAGGCGGTGGGCTTCCGCGTGCACCTTCCCGACCGTTGGCTGTGCTGCGGCCGCCCGCTCTACGACTTCGGGTTCCTCGGCCAGGCCAAGCGTCGCCTGCGCCAGATCATCCGGACAATGCGCGACGGCATCCGCGCCGGGATCCCCGTGGTCGGTCTCGAGCCCAGCTGCGCCGCGGTGTTCCGGGACGAGCTCGTCAATCTCTTCCCGCGCGATCAGGACGCCCGCCGGCTCAGCGAGCAGACCTACGTGCTCAGCGAGTTCCTCGCCGAGCACGCACCGGACGTCGAGCTGCCCCGCACCGACCGCCCGGCGGTCGTCCACGGGCACTGCCACCACAAGGCGGTCATGGGGTTCGACGCCGAGGAGCGCCTGCTCGATCGCCTCGGCATACGACACGAGACCCTGGATTCGGGGTGCTGCGGCATGGCAGGTGCGTTCGGGTTCGAACGGGACCACTACGACATCTCGATCGCCATAGGCGAGCGGAAGCTCCTGCCCGCCGTTCGTGACGCGGATGCCGAGACCCTTCTCATCGCAGATGGCTTCAGCTGTCGGGAGCAGATCCGGCAGACGACCGGGCGGCAGGCGCATCACGTCGCCGAGGTGATCGCCGCCGGTTTGTCCCACGAACGAGAGGAGATCGCATGAGCACGATCGCGTCGGAGTTGCTGATCGAACGGCTCGCCGACTGGGGCGTCGACACCGTCTTCGGTCTCCCCGGCGACGGCATCAACGGGATCATGGAGGGGCTGCGACGCCATCGCGACCGCGTCCGCTTCGTGCTCGTGCACCACGAGGAAGCCGCCGCATTCATGGCCTCGGGCTACGCCAAGAGCACCGGCCGTCTCGGCGTCTGCCTCGCCACCTCCGGCCCGGGCGGCGTCCACCTGCTCAACGGGCTGTACGACGCGAAGCTCGACCATCAACCCGTGCTGGCGATCACGGGCATGCAGGCCACGTCAGTGCTCGGAACCGACTTCCAGCAGGAGGTGCACCTCGACCGGCTCTACGACGACGTCGCCGAGTTCGACGCGATGGTGCACGTGCCCGTGAGCATCCCGGCGCTCGTCGACCGTGCCGTGCGGACCTCGCTCGCGCACGGCACCGTCTCGCACTTGACGTTCCCGGTCGACATGCAGGAAGCGCCTGCAGACGCGCAGCCGTGGGAGGGCGGGCTCGGCACGAGCCGGACGCCGGCGAGCGCGCCCGTCTTCATCGAAGCACCGGGGCTACCCAGGCGCGAGAACCTCGAGCGCGCCGCGACCGTGCTCAACGACTCCGACAAGATCGTGATGCTGGTCGGGATCGGCGCGCGACACGCTCGTGACGACGTGCTTGCGGTAGCCGAGAAGATCGGCAGCCCGATCGTCAAGTCGCTGTCGGGGAAGGCCGTGGTGCCCGACGGCCACCCGCTCACGACGGGCGGCCTCGGCCTGCTCGGCACCAGCCCATCCGAGAACGCGATCGACGGCTGCGACGCACTGTTCATGGTCGGCACCAACTTCCCGTTCACGAGCTACCTCCCGGATCCCGGCAACGTCCGCTGCGTGCAGATCGACAGCGACCCGGTGCGCGTCGGCGACCGGATGCCGACGGACGTGCCCCTCGTCGGTGACGCGCACGAGACCCTCGAGGCGCTCCTGCCGTTGCTCGAGCGCAAGACCGACCGGGAGTTCCTGGAGCGGGCGCAGGCCGAGATGGACGAGTGGCGCGCCGACATGCAGGCGCTCGAGGACCCGGAGCGCGAGCCGATCCAGCCGCAGTACCTGATGCGGGTGATCGACCGGCTCGCTCGTGACGACGCCATCCTGGCCAGCGACTCGGGGACGATCGCGACCTGGGCGGCGCGGCATTTCGACATCCGGGCCGACCGAGAGTTTTACCTGTCCGGCAATCTCGCGACGATGGCGCCGGGTCTCCCGTACACGATCGCCGCCCAGTGGGCCCACCCGGGCCGTCAGTGCATCGCGTTCATCGGAGACGGGGGCTTCGCGATGCTGATGGCCGAGTTCCTCACCGCGACGCGTTACGACCGCCCGATCAAGGTGATCGTCTGCAACAACGGCGTGCTCGGCCAGATCCTCTGGGAGCAGATGGTGCTCGGCTACCCCGAGCACGGCGTCCGCTGGGAGCGGCCGGCCGACTTCGCACCGTGGGCCCAGGCGTGTGGAGCGCTCGGCATCACCGTGGACAAGCCCGGCGACGTCGAGAGCGCGATCGCGGACGCGTTCGCCCATCCCGGACCGGCGCTAGTCGACGTGCGGGTCAACCCGGACGAGCCGCCGATGCCGGCGAAGGTTCGCTACGACCAGGCCAAGGGATTCGCGCAGTCGTTCCTGAAGGGCCAGCCGCGACGGGCGTCGATCGCGTCGACCGTGTTCAGAGACCGAATCGAGCAGATGAAGTCATGAGCCTCGCGGGTCACGTCGTGGTGGTCACGGGCGCGGGCGCGGGGCTGGGACGCGCCGTCGCCCGGGCCTTCGCGTCCCGCGGCGCGCGGCTGGGCCTGCTCTCGCGGGGGCAGGACGCCCTGGACGGTGCGCGCAAGGACGTCGAGAGCCTCGGCGGCCAGGCAGTCGCGGTCGCCACTGACGTCGCCGACGCCGACGAGGTCGACACCGCGGCGACCACGGTCGAGGAGACGCTCGGTCCGATCGACGTGTGGATCAACAACGCGATGACGTCAGTCTTCGCACCGTTCACCGAGATCGCGCCCGACGAGTTCGAGCGGGTCACGGACGTCACGTACCACGGTTACGTCAACGGCACCCGGGCGGCACTGCACCGGATGCTCCCGCGCGACTCCGGAACCATCGTGCAGGTGGGCTCGGCGCTCGCATACCGGGGCATCCCGCTGCAGTCGGCGTACTGCGCAGCCAAGCACGCGATCAAGGGGTTCACCGAGTCGGTGCGTTGCGAGCTGCTGCACGAGCACAGCGGGGTGCGGCTGACGATGGTCCAGATGCCGGCCCTCAACACGCCGCAGTTCGACTGGGTACTGACGCGGCTTCCGAAGCGGCCGCAGCCGGTCCCGCCGATCTACCAGCCCGAGGTCGGCGCGCAGGCCGTCGTGCACGCCGCGCTCCACCCCCGCCGTGAGATGTGGGTCGGCGGGAGCACGATGGCGACCATCACGGCCGAGCGCATCGCCCCTGCGCTCCTCGACCGTTACCTCGGCCACACGGGATTCGAAGCCCAGCAGACCGACGACGACCTCGATCCGTCGGCGCCGGCGAATCTCTGGGCGCCGGTGCCCCACGACCCGGGGCCGCACGGCGGTTTCGACCGCGTGGCCCACGACGCGAGCCCGGCGTTGTGGTTGAGCCGGAACCGGGGCTGGGTCGTCGCCGCTGCGGTCGCGGCGCTGCTCAGCGCCGTGCGCGGTGGTGCGCGGGTCCTTCGCCGGCGCGCGCGAGGTTGATCGCAGAGTTCACCAACGACACATGCGTGAGGGCCTGCGGGAAGTTCCCGAGCATCCGGTTCGTGGCGGGGTCGTACTCCTCGGAGAGCAGACCAACGTCGTTGGCGAGGCCCGACGCCCGGTCGAACACCGCCTGCGCCTCGTCCTGACGCCCGAGCAACGCGAGGTCGTCGGCCAACCAGAAGCTGCACGGGAGGAACGCGCCCTCTTCGCCCGAGTACTCGGC
>DATFPZ010000345.1:0-5683 GCA_035264545.1 Acidimicrobiia bacterium | reverse complement strand
ACACGGCCGCGAACCCGTCCGAGCTGCCGCCAGTGCCATCACCCTGGTGGCCGGCACAGTTGGCGAGCGTGCCGATCCCGACAACCCCTACGCCGTCGCCGCAGACGGCCGCCTGCACGACGGGAGACACGGCCGCGAACGAGCCGGATCCGCCGCTGATGTCGCCTTGCTGGCCTTCGCAGTCGCTGTTCGTGCCCAACCCCCTGAGGAGCCCAGCGCCGTTGCCGCAGACTCCGAGCTGGAGCGCGGGGCTGATGTTGAGCACGCCGCCGTTCCCGCCGGCGATATCGCCCTGCTGACCCGTGCAGTCACTCGTCGTGCCCTCGCCCAGCACGCCGGCACCGTTGCCACACGCGCCGACCTGGATTGCCGGGCTCACGTTCAGGAGCGCCTCAGCGTCGGGGTCGCCGACACCGAGGTTCGTGCTCTGTCCCTGGCACGACTCCGTCGACGTGCCCTGGCCGAGCACACCGAGCCCGTTCCCGCACGCGCCCACCTGGATCTTGGGCCCGACGTTCACCAGGCCCTGGGGCGGTGCAGCGGGTGCCGCCGACCCAGCGGGCGCCGTGGGCGCCACAGCCGCAGGCCCGGGCGCCGGTGAGGAGTCGGAGCCTCCGAGGCTGCCGAGGGGGATGGGGACCGAAAGGTCCGGCGGCAGCGGAAGCGGATCTGCCAGCGCAGGCGCGCCGGCGCCGATCAGGGCCAACGCGACAACGCCGATCATCGCGATCACTCGCCAGTGGACACGCCGCATCACAAGACCTCCGGGGGTTGCTCCTGCCGTCAAGACAATCCTCACCGGAGGGACGAAGGTGTTAACTGGGGCAGATGGCCCAATTCCTCGAACCCGCAGAGGCGTGCAAAAGGGGCGTGCGAGGCTCGGGCATTTCGCCCCGCGTCTGCTGGGTCATTTGACCTAGGCGGAGGTCGGCGGAGTCACCTGAGACGCATCGAGGCGCGGGAGCGCGGCGCGCACCGCGCCTTCCGAGACACTCCTGAATTTGCTCGACGCGCCCTGGTAGTTCTGGAGCTTCGCTGCGACGGCGGTGCCGCCCGAGATCGCGATCAGCTGGTCGAACTTCGTGACGTAGGCCTCGTCACCGAGTCCCTGCACGCGGCTGCCGTCGTCGAAGGGGATGTTCTGGAGCTCCGAACGCAAATCGTCCGTCACGGGCTGCACGGTGAGCTCGAGCGAGATCGTCAGGTTGCGTTCCTCGAGCTCCTTGTCGACCTTCTTCGTCTTGTAGGTGCACTCCTGGGCGCCGTTCTTGGCGCTCGTCTTCTTGGTGGTCTTGACGACCTTTGCGCCAAGCAGGTCACCCGCCTCCTTGCGCGTGACGAGCGTGCAGACTCCGGTGTCCTTCGCCGCGGCCGGCGCCACGTCGAGGAGCGTGATACCGGCAGCGAGCAGCGGAGCGACGAGCAAGAGGGAGGTGAGACGAGCGCGCATCATCTGGTTCTAGCAGGGCCCGAGTAGGTTTCCCGGCGTGGACCTGCGCCCTTCGCCCGAGGACGAAGCGTTTCGGGCTGAGGCGCGCGAGTGGCTGACCGACCAGCTCACCGGGGAGTTCGCCATCGTGCAGGGGCGGGGCGGGCCCGGCGACGAGCATGCCCTGTTCGACGAGCGTCTGGCCTGGGAGCGCGCCCTCGGCGCCGCCCGCTGGACGTGCCTCTCGTTCCCGCACGAGTACGGCGGCCGTGACGCGACGCTGCTCCAGCAGGTGATCTTCTACGAGGAGTACGCCCGCGCCGGCGGTCCGGGGCGTGTCGGCATCGTCGGCGAAGGGCTGATCGGCCCGACGATCCTGCACTTCGGCACCGAGGAGCAGAAGCGCCGCTTCCTCCCGAGGATCGCGTCGGGTGAAGACGTGTGGTGCCAGGGGTACTCGGAGCCCGACGCCGGTTCCGACCTCGCCAGCGTGCAGACGCGCGCCGAGCGTGACGGCGACGAGTGGGTGATCACCGGCCAGAAGATCTGGACGTCGCTCGCACACTGGGCCGACTGGTGCTTCGTGCTGTGCCGCACGGATCGGGACGCGCCCCGCCACCGTGGGATCTCGTACCTGCTCGTCCCGATGCGCCAGCCCGGCATCGAGATCCGGCCCATCGTCCAGGTGACCGGCACCTCCGAGTTCAACGAGGTGTTCTTCGACGGTGCTCGCACGGCGGTCGACGACGTGGTCGGCGACGTGAACGGCGGCTGGAAGGTCGCCATGGGCACGCTGGCGTTCGAGCGGGGCGCATCGACCTTGGGCCAGCAGCTCTCGTTCGAGAACGAGCTGGTCGACATCACCGGAACGGCCAAGAAGAACGGACGGTCCGCCGATCCGATGATCCGCCAGCGGCTCGCCCGGGCGTGGATCGGGTTGCGCATCATGCGGTACAACGCGCTGCGGAGCCTCACGTCGATGGCCCATGGCGATATCACCCCCGAGACGGCGATCCACAAGCTCTACTGGGCGAACTTCCACCAGCAGCTCGGTGAGCTCGCCGTCGACGTGCTCGGGCCTGATGCCGCGGTGGTGCCGTCGGCGCCGTACGAGCTGAGCCCGCCGCAACGACTGTTCCTGTACACGCGGGCCGACACCATCTACGGCGGCTCGGACCAGATCCAGCGGAACGTCATCGGCGAGCGCGCCCTCGGGCTGCCGCCGGAGCCGAAGGTGATGGCGTGACGGTGCCGGCGCCGCCGTCCCCGAGCAGCCACGCGCTCCTCGAAGGCAAAGCCGTTCTCGTGACGGCGGCCGCCGGTACCGGGATCGGGTTCGCGACCGCCAAGCGCTGCGCCGAGGAGGGCGCGGTCGTAGTGCTGAGCGATCAGCACGAACGCCGTCTCGGCGAAGCCGCCGAGCAGCTCGAGGACTTCATCGGGGCGCGACCGGCAACGGCAGTGTGCGACGTGACCGATCAGCGTCAGGTCGACTCGATGTTCGGGGCCGCGATCGAGGCGACAGGCGGCCTCGACGTGGTCATCAACAACGCCGGTCTCGGCGGCACGGTGCACCTGGTCGACATGACCGACGACCAGTGGTCGCGGGTGCTCGATGTGACGTTGAACGGGACGTTCCGTTGCACGCGCGCGGCGTTGCAGCACATGTTGCCGCGCGGCATGGGCGCGGTCGTGAACAACGCGTCCGTGCTCGGCTGGCGGGCCCAGGAGGGCCAGGCGCACTACGCGGCGGCGAAGGCCGGAGTCATGGCGCTCACACGGTGCGCGGCGATCGAGGCCGCGTCAGGCAACGTGCGCGTGAACGCGGTGGCACCCAGCCTCGCCGTGCACGAGCACCTCGCCAAGGTCATGCCGCAACAGGCGATCGACGAGCTCGTGACCCGCGAGGCATTCGGCCGCTCGGCCGAGCCGTGGGAAGTCGCCAACGTGATTGTGTTCCTCGCCAGCGACTACTCCGCCTACATGACCGGCGAGGTCGTCTCCGTCAGCAGCCAGCACCCGTGACGATGCGTGCAGGGAGCCCGCTGAGCGAACGTGGTGCACGCATCAGGGCGCGCCCGTGTTCTTCGCCGCCTCGAGGTAGGGGGGCCGTTCCCCGCCGCCGTGGACGACGATGCTCTCGCCGCTGACGTACCGGGCCAGCGGCGACGCCAGGAACAGGCAGACATCGGCGACATCGGACGGTTCCGCCATCCGGCCCAGCGGCACCGTGGCCCCGACGGCCGCGATCCCCTCCTCGTCGCCATAGAAGAGGTGCGACTGCTCGGTCCTGACGAGGCCGGCCGTCACCGCGTTCACCCGCACCTTCGGGGCGTAGTCCATGGCCAGGGTCTGCGTGAGGTTCAGGAGCCCGGCCTTGGCCGCCCCGTAGGCGGCGGTCCCGGGTGACGGACGCATCCCGCTCACGCTGGCGACGTTGATGACGACGCCCCCCTCGGCCTGCTGCTGCATCACCGCGTTGGCCTTCTGCGCGAACACGAGCGGCGCGACGAGGTTCAGCGAGATGATCGCGTTCGAGAACTTCGGTGACGCGGTGGCCGAGTCGGCCGGCGGCGATCCCCCGGCGTTGTTCACCAACACGTCGATCCGCCCGAGCCGCTTTTCGGTGAACCCGATCACCTTGTCGATCTCTTCGGGCTCGCGCACGTCGGCCGCGATGAACAGCGCCTCGCGGTCCTCGGAGCGCGGCATCGTCTCGGGCTCGTGCCGGCAGCAGATGACGACGTCGGCGCCGGCGGCGAGAAACCGCTCCGTGATCCCGCGCCCGACGCCGCGGCACCCTCCGGTGACGATCACCGCTTTGCCCGACAAATCGAGCGGATCGGCCATGCGGATAAGGTAGCCGTCACATCTGACGGGCCATCAGATCAGGAACGCATGGGCATCTCGCACGCGGTCGACGGCGACGGCATCGCCGACGTCGTGATGGACAATCCGCCGGTCAACGCGCTCACCGTCGCCGGATGGTTCGAGCTCGCCGACACCGTGCGCGGCCTCGGCGAGGACCCGCGCGTGCGCGTCGTGATCCTGCGGGCCGAGGGCAAGGGCTTCAACGCCGGCGTGGACATCAAGGAGATGCAGCGCACCGAGGGCTTCCACGCCCTCGTCGGCGCCAACCGCGGCTGCTACGCGGCGTTCGCAGCTGTGTACGAGTGCGCCGTTCCCGTCATCGCCGCCGTGCACGGCTACTGCCTCGGCGGCGGCGTCGGCCTCGCCGGCAACGCCGACATCATCCTCGCCACGAGCGATGCCACCTTCGGTCTCCCCGAGGTCGATCGGGGCGCGCTCGGCGCGGCCACCCATCTCGCTCGTCTCGTGCCCCAGCACAAGATGCGCCAGATGGTGTACACCGCGACCACCGTCACGGCGCAGGAGCTGCACCACTACGGCTCCGTGCTCGCGATCGTCGAGCACGACCGGCTGCGGGAGGCCGCCTTCGCGCTCGCCCACCAGATCGCCGAGAAGAGCCCCGTCGTGATCCGCGCCGCCAAGGAATCGCTCAACGGGATCGACCCCGTCGACGTCAAGAAGTCGTACCGCTTCGAGCAGGGCTACACGTTCGAGCTCAATCTCTCCGGGGTCGCCGACGAAGCCCGCGACGCGTTCGTCGACAAGCGCGACCCCAGGTTCACCGAGTAGCCGGGAGCATCCGTGCCGGACAAGCGGATGTCCGAGGACGACGTCGCAGCGGAGCTGCGCGACGGCATGACGATCGGCGTCGGCGGGTGGGGATCGCGGCGCAAGCCCATGTCGCTGATCCGCGCCATCGCCCGCTCCCCGGTGAAGGACCTCACCGTCGTGAGCTACGGCGGGCCCGACGTCGGCCTGCTCTGCCGGGAGGGCAAGGTCAAGCGGGTCGTGTTCGCGTTCGTGTCGCTCGACTCGATCCCGTTGGAGCCGCATTTCCGCGCCGCCCGCCAGGCAGGCGCGGTCGAGACGCGGGAGCTCGACGAGGGGATGTTCCTCCTTGGGCTCCAGGCTGCGGCGTGGCGCGTGCCGTTCCTGCCGACGCGGGCCGGTCTCGGATCGGACGTGTTCCGCCTCTATCCCGAGCTGCGCACGGTGCAGTCGCCGTACCCGAGCCCCGAAGGCGAGGGCGAGGAGCTCGTGGCGGTACCCGCGCTCGAGCTCGACGTCGCGCTCGTGCACATGAACCGCGGCGACGCCGGCGGCAACGGCCAGTACCTCGGCGTCGACCCGTACTTCGACGACCTGTTCTGCATGGCTGCCGAG